>NC_014230.1:2732500-2952962 GCF_000196315.1 Croceibacter atlanticus HTCC2559
CAATACTGTATTAAGATCTAAAGATGTTAATCCAGGTTGGTAAGAGGTCTTAGGTAAGTCTTTAGACACTCTACCTTCAACAAAATCTACCATACGTTGTGCAGGTACTTGCTGTGTTTTTCCTGCAGCTTCCCAACAAGCTTTTTCAACCTCTTGTTGAAACTCCAAACATACAAACGGGTTGTCTTTGGAATAGTTTGGAAGATCTTTAGGCGTAACACTTACAACGATACCAGAATTTGCATAGGGATTATTACGCTTGCTAGGACTCCAACCATTAGTCACAACTTCACCAGGTTCTGTTGCGCAAGGCGCTATAATTCCACCAGGACACATACAAAATGAGTAAACGCCCATACCATCTACTTGCTCTACTAAGGCGTAAGATGCTGGTGGTAAATACGGGTTATCTTGATCTCCATGATATTGTATCGTATCTATTAATTCCTGTTGATGCTCTACACGTACACCTATAGCAAACGGTTTTGCTTCAATAGTTATTTGTTTATCGTGTAGTAAGTAGAAAATGTCTCTGGCTGAATGTCCAGTTGCAAGTATAACATGAGCTGCATTAAACCAAGTATCATTATTAATCTCGACAGATTTTATTGCTTTATCTTCAATTAAGACATCAGTTAGTTTAGAGTTAAAATGAACTTCACCTCCAGCATCTACAATAGCTTCTCGCATAGCTGTGATAATCTTTGGAAGCTTATTTGTTCCTATATGTGGGTGCGCATCTACCAAAATATCTTCATCTGCTCCAAAATATACAAACCACTCTAATGCCTTAAGAACATTACCACGTTTTTTTGAGCGCGTGTACAATTTACCATCTGAATAGGTTCCTGCACCACCTTCTCCAAAACAGTAATTACTTTCTGGGTTTACAAAGTGTTCTTTGTTGATTTTAGCAAGGTCGCGTCTGCGCTCTCTTACATCTTTTCCTCGTTCGAAGATAATTGGTTTTAAACCTGCTTCAACAGCTCTAAGACCAGCATACAACCCTGCAGGGCCAGCGCCTATTATAATAACCTCAACAGCATCTGAAACTGCTTTAGGAGTAAATGAAGTAATCTTTTCTTTAACTTCACCTTTTAGCCAGAATTCTATCTGAAGATTTAACTTTACAGGTGCTCTTCTTGCATCTATGGATCGTTTTCTTATACGCCAATCACTAACTTTACTCATTTGTAGCTTAGCTTTTTCTAGAGCTAATTCTAAAATATAGTTATGATCGTCTTGCTTTTCTGGAGCTAATTGAATTTGTACGAGTCTGCTCATAATTACTGCAAATATAAATTAAATAGCTATTGAAACATTTTGAGCACAGAGCATAGACTTTAAATTTTCAATTCTCTTGATATCTTTTAAATAAAAATTTAACATTTGTGCGTTTGTAGGAGTATCTTTACAATATATGAGAGACATAATTACCAAACATTATCAAACTATATTTGAAGCCGACCTTCTCGAGGAAATTATAAAAATAGGTGAAATTAAAACCTATCCTAAAGATACGTTACTTATGGACTTTGGCGAATATATGCGCCATATGCCTTTAATAATTGATGGTGCAATAAAAATCTCACGTATAGATAAAAATAATGATGAGTTGTTTCTTTATTTTTTAAAACGAGGTCAAAGTTGCGCTATGACATTGTCTTATTTTATTGGGCATCATAAGAGTGAAATTAAGGCGGTTTCCGAAACTGAAACCTCAATGGTATTATTACCAGTAGATCAAATTGAAATTTGGATCTCAAAGTATAAATCTTGGCGAAAGTTTGTATTTGAAAACTATCACGAAAGATTTATTGAACTATTAGATACCATTGACACTATTGCATTTTCTAATACAAGCGAAAGATTGCTACATTACTTGAGCAACAAGGCGAAAGTAAATAAATCTAACACCATTAAAATTACTCATCAAGAAATTGCTTTTGATCTTAACACCTCTAGAGTTGTGATTTCTAGACTTTTAAAAACACTGGAGCAAGAAGGTGAAATTAAGTTAGAACGCAATAAAATTTATATTTTAAGTAAATAATTCACCTAAGTAACTAATGTTACTTACATCTTTAAATTAAACCTTTAGTTTTGCAACTTTAAATTGCTACTATGGATGTATTACAGATATTAGGTTACTTAAGTGCATTGCTTATAGGTATTGTATTAGGTCTTATTGGTGGTGGTGGCTCAATTTTAACTGTTCCTATACTTGTTTATTTACTTTATATTAACCCTATAACAGCTACTGCTTACTCTTTATTTGTTGTGGGTACAACAGCATTAGTTGGCGCTATTAAAAACTTGAAAAAAGGGTTAATAGATATTAAAACAGCTATTGTCTTTTCTATTCCTGCTTTTATAGCAGTGTATTTAACTAGAAAGTATTTAGTACCAGCAATTCCAGACACATTATTTAGTTTAGGTGATTTTATAGTGACTAAGAATATAGCTATAATGATATTTTTTGCTCTAATCATGCTCATTGCGGCAATTACTATGATTAGGGATAAAAAGAAAACAACAACGAAAGAAGAAAAAATTAAATTTAATTATCCTCTTATTTTAATTGAAGGTGCTGTAGTTGGAGTGCTTACAGGAATAGTTGGTGCTGGTGGCGGTTTTTTAATTATTCCAGCATTAGTGTTATTTGCTAAATTGCCAATGAAGAAGGCCGTAGCTACCTCATTACTCATAATAGCCATAAAGTCTTTAATAGGATTTATTGGAGACATTCAAAATTTAGATATCGAATGGAGTTTCCTTATCATATTTTCAAGCTTATCTGTCGCTGGTATTTTTATAGGCATTTGGCTAAATAACTTTATAGATGGCAAAAAATTAAAAAAGGGATTTGGTTGGTTTGTTCTAGTTATGGGAATATATATAATTCTAAAAGAATCTATATTCAAATAAATCTAAGTTCTCTGTAACAAAAGTTACAAAAATGTCAAGATATGAACTGTATTTTTGCATAAAATCTCTTGCATGAATATTATACAATTTACATACAAACCGCTTTCTCATTTTTCCTACGCAATTATAAGCAATGATGAAATTGCCATTGTAGATCCAGAAAGAAACCCATACCAATATTACGCCTTAGCAAAAAAGCATAATGCTAAAATTGTGGCTGTTTTTGAAACTCATCCACATGCAGATTTTGTGAGCTCTCATTTGCAAATTCATAAAGAAACTGGCGCTACAATTTATACCAGTGAAAAGGTAAACGCAGATTACCCACATAAGACTTTTGATAGTGGAGATACTGTAACAATAGGTGATATTGAATTTTCTGCAGTAAACTCTCCTGGCCATTCTCCAGATAGTATTACAGTAATTGCTACACAAGGTGAAGATGTTGCTTTATTTACAGGAGACACTCTTTTTGTAGGCGATGTTGGGAGACCAGATCTTCGAGAAGGTTCTGGCCATTTAAAAGCTACACGAAAAGCAATGGCTAAAAGCATGTACAAGACTATTAACAAGGTATATGCAGAACTGCCAGATCACGCCTTAGTATATCCTGCTCATGGTGCAGGTTCACTTTGCGGAAAAGGGATGAGCTCCAACTCTACTTCTTCTACATTAGGAAACGAAAGGTTAAGCAACTGGGCCTTTAATGTAAAAAACGAAGGTGAATTTATGTCTGAATTATTAGACGACCAACCATTTATACCAAAGTATTTTAATAAGGCGGTTTCTATTAATAAAGATGGTGCATCAAATTATGATGAAAACTTTAAGGGTGTTATAGAGTATTATAAAACTAAAGTTGCTCCAACAGATGCTCTAATAATAGATATACGCGATGAGAAAAACTTTAAAGACAACCATTTAAAGGGAAGTTATAACATCATGGCTATGTCACCTACTTCTAAATTTGAAACTTGGTTAGGGTCCATAGTTAATCCTGATGAAGAGTTTTATATTGTTTTAGAAAATTCTAATCAAGCAGCTTCAATTTACGAACGTGTAACCAAAATTGGATATGAAAAGCAAATTAAAGGCTTTATAACCCTAGCTAAAGAGGACTTCTCTACGTCTAAAAAATTAGATTTAAAGCATTTTAAAAAATATCCAGACACGTATACTATTGTTGATATTAGAAATAAAAGCGAAGTCGCAAATCAAAAATTATTTCCTCAGGCTATTAATATTCCATTACATGAATTAAGAGAGAATATTAAGGCTATTCCAACTATAAGTCCAATTATAGTTCATTGTGCTGGTGGTTATCGTAGCGCTGCAGGAAGTAGCATCATTTTAGCTGAGTTAGATACAGATGAAATAGCTGTGTATGATCTTAGTGATGCAGTAAAAGATTTTAGTTAATATGGATTTTATATATGACACTTGGCCTTGGTATGTTTCTGGGCCACTTATAGCATTGGTGATGTTTTTATTACTATTTGCCGGTAAATCTTTTGGGATGTCTTCTAATTTAAGAACAATGTGTTCTGCTATGGGTGCCGAAAAATTTGCTGACTTTTTTAAGTTTGATTGGAAAGCAAATATTTGGAATCTTACTGTCGTCCTAGGAGTTGTAATTGGTGGTTTTTTGGCGTCAACATTTTTCTCGAATAATGTAGTTACCATAAACCCTGTAATTGCTACACAACTGCAAGAAGATTACAACTTTAATAGTGTAAACAGTTCTTACTTACCAAAAGAGATTTTTTCTGCTGAAGCCTTAGACAATCCATTTAACATCCTAATTTTATTAATTGGTGGTTTATTGGTTGGGTTTGGCGCAAGGTATGCTGGTGGTTGTACTTCTGGACATGCTATCTCTGGGTTAAGTAACTTACAAACACCATCTCTAATAGCTGTAATAGGGTTTTTTATTGGTGGTTTACTTATGATTCATTTACTATTTCCATTAATATTTTAAGTTATGAGGTTTATTTCATTTTTAGGTATAGGCATTCTTTTTGGAATAGTTCTTTACAAGTCTGAAGCTGCGTCTTGGTTTAGAATCTATGAAATGTTTCAATTAGGATCATTTCATATGTATGGCATAATTGCATCGGCAGTTATACTTGGTGTTGCTGGCCTTTATTTAATAAAGAAGAAAGAAATTAAAGCTCTTAATGGAGCAGCAATAAACCCAACGCCTAAAGAATTTAGCATTACAAGATATTTAGTTGGCGGTATCTTTTTTGGTTTAGGTTGGGCTTTGGTTGGCGCGTGTCCAGGACCAATGTATGTTCTTATAGGCGCAGGATATTGGCCTATTCTAATTGTAATTATTGGGGCGTTATTGGGAACTCTTCTTTATGGTGTATTAAGGACTAAGTTACCTCATTAAGTTGGCAAAAGAAATTTCTTTATAATCTGAAATCACTTTGTCTGCTAAACTGTAGTCTTGGTTTGTAGAGTGTTTGCTATCGTAACCTACGCAATAAATACCAGCACCTTTTGCTGCTTTAATACCGTTAGTTGAGTCTTCGATTACTAAGCAATTTTCTTTGGGTTGTCCAGATGCCTCGGCTGCCTTTACAAATATCTCAGGATTGGGTTTAGACTCTTTAAGGTCTGCACCACTTAACTTGGCTACAAAATATTGATTTAAATTGAACCTTTCGAAAATCCTGTTAATATTAGGCATAGATGCTGAAGAAGCTAATACTAAGGTAAGACCGTTAGCGTAATAATCTTTAATTAAGTCTTCCACACCAGAAATAAGCTGAAGGCTCTCATCATTTTCAAATAGATACTTAAAATGATGGCGTTTTTTAGCTACTAACTCTTCTGGAGCGTGATCTACTTTAAATTCATCTACCAATCGCTTACAGATATTTAGGGTAGATTGCCCTGTAAACGACTCATAAAGTGGTTTAGAAACGGGTAGGCTAAAATCTTCAAACATCTTGTAATAGGCTTTTTTATGTAGAGGTTCAGTATCTACAATAACACCATCCATATCAAATAAAATTGCCTTGATCATTGCTTAAGTTTTACGCAAAACTAAGATTATTTATTAAGCCTTAAGCTTAAAATGGAAAGTACTTCCTACGCCAGGTTGAGAATCTACCCAAATTTTACCATCGTGCAGTTTTACAATCTTGTCACAATGGGCTAAGCCTATTCCTGTACCTTCAATATTATCGTTTCTATGTATTTTATTGAAAATTTTAAATATGTTTTCTAGATCTATTTCTTCAATACCAATACCATTATCATTCACAGAAAAGATATAATGATCATTATCTTTAAAATAAGATATTCTAATATCTGGAGTAACACCTTTTTTACAATACTTTAAAGCATTAGAAAGTAAGTTTTGGAATAGTAACCTCAACTCTACCTCATACCCTTTAATAGTTGGCAGTTTAGCAATAGAAATTTTTGCTTTGCAATCATTTATACTTTTAGCAAGATCCATAACAACAGTATCTAACACTTGTTTTAAATCTACATCTTGCTTTTCACTGTTTTGCCCTATTCTACTATGCTCAAGTAGGGCATTTATTTGATTTGCCAAACGTCCGGCAGCTTCATGAATATACCTTATGTATTCTTTACCTTTTGATTCGAGTTGGTGGCTAAAGTTTTTGTCTAGCATTTCACTTCCAAATCGAATAGTTGCTAGTGGTTCTTTTAAATCGTGTGAACAAATAGACACAAATTGCTCCAAATCATTGTTAGCCATCTCTAAATCTAATTGTCTCTTGGCTAACTTGTCTGCTGTTTCTTTAAGAGCTGTAATATCTATGAGCGTTCCCATAGTTATTGTTTCTCCGTGTATATTTTTTGTAAGCTTGGAGTTTAGCAATACATGTATTTCTCTGCCATCTATAGCAACCAAGGTCATGTCTTCGTTTTGAATCTGACCTGTATTTTTTATTTCATTAATTAAATCGCTTGCCTTTATTTTAGATTGATCATTATAAAAATGAAAAATAGATTTATTTAAAATCTCTTTTTTGTTTTTAAACCCTAAAGTTTTATAAAATATTTTATTGCAATCCACAATGTTTCCGCTATCTGGACTTATGCTAGCATGCATTACAGGGTCATTTTCATAAAAATCTTTAAACTTAGCCTGGTTTCTTCTTAGCTCTTCTTGAGATTTATGAATACGCTCTATATCTATAAATGTAACTACAGCACCATTAATTTCTCCAGCAGTTGTTATATACGGAGATATGCGTTGTAAAAAGTGACGATTGTTTTTGCTTATAATTTTCTTTTCAAAAACTTTTCCTGTATTAATAACACGTTCTGCATTAGTGACAATATTGTTGGTATTGTTTTCTCCAAAACTAACAACAAAATTATCTATATGCCTACCTAAATCTGCTTGGTATAAATCAAAATGTTCTTTAATAGCTGGCGTAAACTTTCGCACTCTTAACTTAGCGTCTAAGAATATCACACCTAGATTGGTACTTGTAAGTAAGTTATTAATATCCTCATTTAAAGCACTCAATTCATCAAGTTTTTGAATATGGTCTGTATTTATAGTATTTAGCTCCTCATTTACACTTTGTAGTTCTTCATTTGTACATTGCAACTCTTCATTACTTGCCAACAACTCTTCATTTGTAGCTAGTAACTTATCATTACTTATTTCCGTATCCTCTATAGCTTTATTTAATTCATCTTGAACAAGGTCTATTTCTTCCTCGAGATCTTTTATTCGTAAAGTGGCACTTTCACTAATACTTGTGCGCTCAATAACAGTTTCATTTATACTCTCAATGTTTTGATCCATTAGTGATACCACAAACTCTGTTACTTTATTTGAGTTATCATCTAAAATTGGAAGCACTCTTAGATCTACAGCTGTTTGACCATCATCATTTACAAAAATGATTCGCTCTGAAATGACTTGCGTATCCTTAAGGCGTTTAGATCGTTTTATACTAGTTGTTAGTGGTATTTTAAATTCTTCAGGTAGCATTTTAAGCAGGTTAGTTGTAAAACCTGAGTTAGGTAGATTTGCAAATTTCCTAAAGTTACCACGTGCTTCTAAGATATTATAATCTTCATCTATATAAATACTCGTAGCATTAAACTGTTTTAAGATAGATGAGCTTAATAGTTCTTCTATTTTTCGTTGCTTCATATTAGAATTAGCAACGATATCTGGGTTTGTTCTTCTTTTGTTTCTAAACTTTCTGTCACTAGAAGCATGTAAAGTTTCTGTTCTTAAGCCTCTGGAAGCTTTTATGTTTTTGAAAATTTTCCACTTTCTACTAATGGTATCAAAGTTATCACGTTCATCTCCTAGACTTTCGCTAGATCCTAAAACTAAATAACCTTCTAGTTTTAAGCTAAAGTGCAAGACATTAAATACTTTTTGCTGTACATCATTCTGAAAATAAATTAATAGGTTTCTGCACATTACCATATCTACCTTATTAAAAGGTGGATCTTTTAGAATGTTATGATTTGAAAATATTGCGGTGCGTCTTACAGTTTCTGCAATTTTAAAAGTATCATCATCCTTTTTAAAATATCTGGCTAGATATTTTGGATCTACATTTACCAAAGTGCTTTTGCTGTATTCGCCTTTACTGGCAATATCTAAATGAAATTGAGATATATCTGTAGCAAATATTTTAAGCTCTATGTTTTTTTTCTGTTTAGCTATTTCTTCTAAAAACAAGATTGCTAAAGAATAAGTTTCTTCTCCAGTGCTACAAGCTACATCCCAAATTTTGAGAATATCATTTTCTTGTTTATCTGCTACTAATTTAGGTATCACATTATTTTCAAGAAGGCGCCACATTTCTTCATCTCTGAAAAACTTTGTAACTCCAATTAAAAATTCTTTGTAAATAATATCTACCTCATCTTTACTGTTCTTTAAATGCTTATAGTATTCTCTTAATGATTCTAATTGATGAATTCTCATTCGCCTAATAATACGGCGTAATAATGTTGGTCTTTTATACAGATTGAAGTCTATTTCTGTCTTGCTTTTAAGTAAGCTTAATATATCTCTTAGTGCAGAGTCATCTATATTAGTAAAATCTTGTGTAATGCTTAAAATGTTACTACTGTCAAAGTAACTTGTAATTTCATTACTCATATCCTCCACAGGTACTACAAAGTCTGGAAAGCCAGTATTTATTGCGCTTTGAGGCATACCTCCAAATTTTGAATCTTCTGGATGCTGTACCAAGACTAAGCCACCTTCTTCCTTTATATAGCGTATTCCTCTAGAGCCATCACTACCAGTACCACTTAATATTACACCTACAGCATTTTGCCTATATTCTTTAGCTAAAGATTCAAAAAGTATATCAATAGGTAAGTTAAGCTGTTGTCCTTTTGGTTTGTCTAATAATTTAAGGTGTTTATTTTCAATTACAAGATTCTTAGATGGCGGAATAACATAAATATGATTTCGCTCTATCTCTGTATTTTGCTGTATTTCTGTAACAGGTATTTTAGTCTTTTTAGCTAACAACTCTGCCATAAGACTTTTATGGTCTGAAGATAAGTGTTGGACTATTAAGTATGTATAGTCACTATCTTCTGGGACATTATAAAAAAAACTATTTAAAGCTTCTAAGCCACCTGCACTTGCACCTAAAGCAACAAGGATATGATTATCTGAAATACTATTCAATGGAAGACTTTGGTTAATAGTTAAAACAACTTAAATTTTAACGAATTAAAAATCAATACATTAAAATAATTAATGTGAAATTTTTAACACTAATAAATTCAATTTACAATTTTTTTAACAAATGTAAATGATTAATTCATTTTTCGAGAAAAAAGGCATTTAATATAACTGTAAAGAATAAAAGGCATCAAGAATATCTTGATGCCTTTTTATACATAATTTTAAATGAGATTAAACTCTTACTTGTCCATCTCCAAATACATAGTATTTATTGGCTACCAATTGTTTAAGACCTAATGGTCCTCTGTGGTGCAACTTGTCTGTACTTATTGCGAGCTCTGCTCCTACACCCATTTGGCCGCCATCTGTAAATCTGGTTGACGCGTTATGGTATACTGCAGCGGTATCAATATTTTCCATAAAGTGCGTAGCAACGGCTTTATCTTCAGTTAGTATTGCACTTGAGTGTCCACCACTATAGGTATTTATTTTTGAAATTGCATCTTCAATTCCATCTGCTTCTCCTATAGCAATTTTCATAGCTAAAAACTCTTCAAACCACACCTCATCTTTAGAGATTAAATCGCGCTCAGATAAGATAGCGTTTACATTTTTATCTACAATTATCTCAACACCTAAGCTAGATAATGTTTTATCTAAATCTTTTAATTTAGACTCGTAGTCTTCAATATTCTTATCTACTAAAACTTTGTCTAAAGCATTACATCCTGAAATTTTATCTGTCTTAGCATTAATAATAACTTCCAGAGTTTTTTTCCAGTCTGCATCTTTATCTACATATAAGAAGTTGTTACCTCTACCACTTACCAATACAGCACATTTAGCATGTTCTTTTACAAATGCAATAAGGCGTTCACCACCTCGTGGTACTATAAGGTCTAATGGTTCTGTTGGATTTTTCAAGAACTCCTGAGTTTCTGTGCGGTTCATTACCAACATTTTAATCCAATCTTTTGGTAATTTGTTTTCTTGTAATGCTTGGTGCCAGCACTCAACCAAGACAACATTACTTTCATGTGCTTCTTTACCACCTTTAAGTAATATCTTATTATTGGCTTTAAATGCAAGTACTGCAGCCTCTATAGTTACATCTGGCCTAGATTCATAAATAATCATGATGGTACCAAATGGTGCTGTTTTATTTACAATGTTTAAACCATTGTCTAACGTTGTATTAGAGATCTCATTACTCACAGGATCATCTTGAGACTTTACTTCGGCTATTGCCTGTATCATCCCATCAATCTTTTTGTCATTAACAACTAACCTGTCATATAAGGCTTGATTGTCTTTATTAAAAGCATCAAGATCTTTCTTATTTGCAGTTAGTATATCCTCGCGTCTTTCATCTAAGATTCTCATCATAGATCCTAAAACGTTATTCTTTAATTCTGTGTTTATCAATTTCATAGTCGTTCTTTCTAATTAAATTTTCCTTGTTTATGCGTAAAACTTGGTTCCGATATCTTTTCCTTCCAACAGCTCTACTATTACATTTTTACGCTTTCCGTTTGCTATAAATGTTGGAATGTTTTTCTTAGCAGTAGCCTTAGCAATCTTTAGCTTAGACTTCATTCCACCACGTCCTTCGCCTTCAGATTTTTCTGAAGCTTGCACATATTGTTCTACATTTTCTTCCACATTTACTTTATCTAACTTTTCAGAATCATCATCATCTGGATGACCTGTATAAAGTCCGTCTGTATCTGTTAATAAGATTAAGGCATCTGCATTTGTAAGCTCTGCTACTAAACTTGCCAATTCATCATTATCACTAAACATTGACATTTTAAGTGATACTGCGTCATCTTCATTTGCTATAGGAACAATACCTTCATTAATTAATCCTTCGTAACAGTTTATCATATTTTCTCTATGCTTACCTGGTGCAAAATCTCGCTTGGTAGCTAATACTTGTGCACAGCGCATACCGTAATCATGAAATAAACTATAGTAATGGCGCATCATACGAGGTTGACCAACAGAAGAAAATATTTGTCTTCTTGTTGATGGGTCTGTTGCTTTACAATCTCCTAACACTTCCATTCCTGCAATGGCAGATCCAGATGATACTAATATTGGTGAAATATTATTCTCATATAATTCTGCTATTTGTCTTACGAGTTCGTTCAATACAGGACCTAATATGCGATTGTCTTTATTGGTCATCACGTTAGTTCCTACTTTTATAACTACTCTCTTATTGTCCATGGTGTTTTTTTGAGTTTTCATGTTTATTTTCCGAGTTCTGTTGCTCGATCGAATGCTGCATAAGCAGCTTCCTTAATTAATTCTTTTACGTTATTATCTTCCATTGAGTCTAAAGCTGCACGTGTTGTACCGCCTTTAGATGCTACGCGTTCCATCCAAGAATTTGGAGAAAGATCTGATTCATTAAATAATTTTACAGCGCCTTCAAAAGTTTGTGCTACTAATACTTTAGAATCGTTTGTGGTAAAGCCCATTTTTAGAGCAGCTTCCATCATAGATTGCATAAAATAAAATACATATGCTGGACCACTACCAGAAATACCTGTTGAAGCATTTATGAAACGTTCATTTTCTACATGTATAGCTTCACCAGTTGTATCTAAAAGGTTTCTTACCATTAGCAACTCAATTCTACTTATCTCTTTGGCTTCTGTAAAAGAGGTCATACCCAAACCAACTTTAGCTGGCAGGTTAGGCATAGCTCTTACTACTTTCTTTATACCTAAGTTTTCTTGTATACTATCAATAGTAATACCTGCCATTAGAGAGATAAAGATTTGGTCATTATTCACCTTGTCTTTCATTTTCTCAAAAAGCTCTTCACTATGGTAAGGCTTTACGGCAATAAATACTGCATCTGCTTGTGGTAGGCAATCTTCTAGGTTGTTATAGGTGTCAAAATGTGGAAATTCACTTAGCTCTAACATTTTTTCTGTTGAAACATCATGAATCATTAAATTTCTTCGGTTAAGGTATGGCGATTTTGCCATGCCCTCTGCGTAGGTTAGTCCCATATTTCCTGCGCCTATTACTAATACTTTCATATCTATTTTTAAAAGTTCAGTACATAGGGTGCAATGACTGTGCGAGGATGCCAAAACCACCATTAATAGGAGGTTATCAAATTATGATTCACGCTTAGACTACATATAGCTACTGCTAAGGACAAATGATAAAGAAGTGTTAAATTATATTGCAGAATTGCTATAATGGCACATAATTAATTAAGTGCCATATTTAGCTGAAATTATGGCAGAAAAAAGCCCGATACTATATTTATAAACTTAGTATCGGGCTTAACCTATAATGTCTCAAGAACTTATTTTATAGGTATTTCTTTTAAAACTTGTAATACCAATTCCCAATATTTCTTTGTTGAAGAAATACTAGCGCGTTCATCTGGACTGTGTGCACCTCTAATGGTAGGCCCAAAAGAAATCATTTCCATCTCTGGATAGTGCTGTCCTAAAATACCACATTCTAATCCAGCGTGACAAGCTGCAATATGTGCTTGCTCTCCATTATTTAAAGACTTGTATGTTTTATCAAGCACTTTTAAGATATCTGAATCCATATTTGGTTGCCATCCTGGATATTCTCCAGAAAACTCAACTACAAATCCTGATAGCTCGAATGATGCTCTTAGTGCATTAGCCAAATCAGTTTTTGATGACTCCACAGAAGATCTTGTAAGGCAAAGCACTTCTACCTCACCGTTTCCTAAGGTTATCCTTGCTATATTATTAGAAGTTTCAACAAGGTTTTCAATATCTGGACTCATTCTATAAACACCATTATGTGCGGTGTAGATACTTCTTAAAAATCCTTCTTGCACACCTAGATCCATAATTGTCTCAGGAGTTTCAATAGCTTCGATAACAACTTCTAATTCTGGCTCAAGAGTTTTATACTCAGTTTTTATGGTGGTTGCTAAAACATTTAGTTCAAGTTCAAACGCATCTTTATGTATATTCTCAACAGCTACTTCTGCAACGCTTTCTCTTGGTATAGCATTTCTAAGACTACCGCCATTAATACTATGTATTCTCAAGCCTACATTTTCATAAGCATCAAACAGGAGTCTGTTCATGAACTTATTAGCATTTCCAAGCCCTTTTATAATGTCCATACCGCTATGGCCACCTTGTAATCCTTTTACAGTAATCTTAAATCCAGACATATGCTCTGGAGTTTGTTCTTCATTATAAGTGCGTGTTGCTGTAACATCTACACCACCAGCACAACCTACGCCTATTTCATCATCTTCTTCAGTATCTAAGTTTAACAGTATTTCACCTTGCAATACACCTGGCTTTAATCCTTGTGCACCTGTCATTCCTGTTTCTTCATCTATAGTAAACAATGCTTCAATTGGTGGATGTACAATTGTTTCACTTTCTAAGATCGCCATAATTGTAGCAACTCCTAAACCATTATCTGCGCCTAATGTTGTGCCCTTCGCTCTTACCCAATCTCCATCTACATACATCTCGATACCTTGAGTATCGAAATTGAAGTCTGTATCATTATTTTTTTGATGCACCATATCTAAGTGGCTTTGCATCACTACCATTTTACGATCTTCCATTCCTTTAGAAGCTGGCTTTCTAATTATTACATTTCCCACTTCATCTTCTAAGGTTTCTAAGCCTAAGCGTTCTCCAAAATCCTTCATAAATTTAATAACGCGTTCCTCCTTTTTAGAAGGTCTTGGAACAGCATTTAGGTCTGCAAAGTTTTTCCAAACTGGCTTAGGATCTAAGTTTCTTATAATATCACTCATGGTTTTCTGTCTTAATTTTTTGCAAAGGTATAGGTTATAAGATAAAAGAGATCATACTCACTTTAAAATTAAGGGTAGCTTGGTCTTTTAAAGTACAAGTTACTTTATAAGAATTCGGTTAATATTACGTTACTTTGAAAAGTTATGAAACGTCATCCCAAATTAATATTAGCCCTATTCTTACCTATACAAATACTAGGTATATTTATACTTAGTAAGTTTCCTAACAGTGTAGAGCAATGGTATAGTTTAGGTCTTTATCAGTACTTGTCGTATTTAGAGCGTAGTGTTTTTGGTCTTCTTCCGTTTTCTTTTGGAGATCTTATTTATGCTCTTTTTATAATACTATTACTACGCTGGTTTTTTCTGAGAATTAAGACAAAGTTTAAACATATAAAAGTGTGGTTTATAGATGCTGTAGCTACACTTTCTGTTATTTACTTTATGTTTCAATTGTTTTGGGGATTTAATTACTACAGAGAACCCTTACATATTAGCTTAGGTATTGAGGATAATTATACAGACGAACAGCTTATTACACTTACCAATATTTTAATTGAACGCTCTAATGAGCTTCAGCTAAAACTTGCTAAAAACGATTCGACAGCCGTAGCTTTTAACTATTCAAAAGATACAATATACGATTTGGCAATTTCTGGATATTCAGACTTAAAAGAGAGTTATCCAGAGCTTAAGTATAATGCGCCAAGTGTAAAAACTTCACTATTTAGTGTACCGTTAAGTTACATGGGCTTTAATGGATATTTAAATCCACTTACAAATGAGTCTCAAATAAACAGCAATGTTTTACCCTATAAACTACCTACTACAATAAGCCATGAAATAGGACACCAATTAGGGTATGCTAAAGAAAATGAAGCCAATTTCATTGCCTGTCTAAATACTTTAAACCACAATGATATTTATATGCGGTATTCTGGGTATACATTTGCTCTAAGATATTGTTTAAATGAAATTTTTAGGAGAGATCCTGCTGTTGGTGTAGACTTGCTGTTTAAAGTAAATTGTGGGATTATGGCTAATTATAATGAGGTTAGAAATTTTTGGCTGTCCTACGAAAATCAATTAGAGCCACTTTTTGCTCTATTTTATGACGGATATCTAAAAGCAAATAACCAACCAAGAGGTATGGCTAGCTATAGCTACGTTGTTGCATTATTGGTGAACTATTATTCTGACGAAAAAAATCTTTTATAGAACTTCTTAACGCTTGTTAAAAAAATCTTAACGTTTCGATAATCGAAAGTGTATCTTCTATCTTTATTGCAATTCAACTAAATTAAATTACCTAATGAAGCTACCTTTCCTTTGTAGTCTTATGCTGTTAGTATCTGTAACCATCTCAGCACAAGATTATTTCCCAAAAAATGACGGTGTAAAATCTGACAAGAACACCAATTATACTGTTATTAAAAATGCAGTTATTCACACAAATCCTTCAACAACACTTAAAAACGGAATGCTACTCCTTAAAGATGGCAAAATTGTTTCTGTTGGCAAATCTGTAAACATTCCTCAAAATGCTGTGCAGGTTGATGCAGAAGGTAACCATATCTATGCGTCATTTATAGATGCGTATTCTAGTTTTGGTATAGACAAGCCAAAAAGAGGAAGCAATAACTCTAGCCAACCCCAATATGATGCCTCAAGAGAAGGCTACTATTGGAATGATCATATAAGACCTGAAACTAATGCAGTAGAGCATTTTAAGTATAATACTAAAGACGCTAAAGAATTGCAGGATGCAGGATTTGGAGTTGTAAATACTCACGTACCAGATGCAATTATTAGAGGTACAGGTATGCTGGTAGCTTTAAATGATGAAGGTACTCAAAACGATAGATTGCTAGTAGATAAATCTGCTCAGTTCTTATCTTTTGACAAAAGCGTAACCTCAAGACAATCTTACCCAACATCTATTATGGGAGCTATGGCACTACTACGCCAAGTATATTTAGATGCACAATGGTATCAAAATGGAAATGCTACTACTAAAGATTTAGCTTTAGAAGCATTAAATAACAACAAAAATCTTCCACAAATTTTCTTGGCAGAAGGTTATTTAAATGATTTAAGAGCAGATAAAGTTGGTGACGAATCTGGCGTTAACTACATTATAGTTGGTGGCGGCGATGAATATAAAAGTATTGAAGCTATTAAAAACACCAATGCTAAATATATCTTACCTATTAACTTTAAAGATGCTTACGATGTAGAAGATCCTTATTTAGCTGGAATGGTAGATTTGGAGTCTATGAAAGAATGGAACCAACAACCAAGCAATCCAAAATGGTTGGCAGAAAATAACGTGATGTTTGCCTTCACAACGCACGATTTAAAATCGCCTAAAGAGTTTCATAAAAACTTAATGATGGCTATTAAAAGAGGCCTTTCTAAAGAAAAAGCTCTAGAAGCTTTAACGACAATACCAGCTCAAATGTTGGGACAATCAGGGAAATTAGGTGAGCTTAAACAAGGTGCACACGCTAATTTTATAATTACATCTGGTGAATTATTTGAAGAAGACACAAAAATATTTGAAAACTGGGTGCAAGGACAAAAACACGTAGTTAACAAGATGCAGGTTAATGATATTAATGGCGATTATAATTTAACTATTGATAATACTTCTTATAAACTTACTATTAGTGGAACTTCAGAAAAACCAAAAGCTAAAGTAACAACAGGAGACAAAAAACTAGGTGCCAAACTTACATTTGCAAATGATTGGATGACACTTGTATTAACATCTCCAGATGAAAACAAAAAAGAATACACGCGCCTAATTGCATCTGTTCCAAGAAATCCGAATTCAATTAGTGGTAAAGCAATATTGTATAACGGTAGCGAAGCACGATTTACAGCTACTAAAACAGCTACTACATCTCAAGATGAAAAGGAAGATGACAAAGATGATGAAGACGACGCTAAAGATGAAGAGTTTGCAGTTATGCCACTTACCTATCCTAACACTGCATATGGGTTTAGTGAACAGCCAAAGCAACAGGATATCTTATTTAAGAATGTCACTGTTTGGACAAATGAAGATCAAGGCATTTTAGAAAAAACCGATGTTTTAATTAAAGATGGAAAAATTGCCAAAATAGGAAATAACCTATCAGCAGGTAGAGCTATTGAGGTAGATGGTACTGGTAAACACCTTACATCTGGGATTATAGATGAGCACTCGCATATTGCAGGAACTGCTATAAATGAAGCTGGACATAACTCTACAGCAGAGGTTAACATGGAAGATGTTGTAGACCCAAGCGATATAGATATTTACAGAAATCTTGCTGGTGGTGTAACCTCAATACAGTTGCTACACGGTTCTGCAAACCCAATTGGTGGGCGTTCTGCAATTTTAAAATTAAAATGGGGAGAAACTCCAGATGCAATGATTTATGACAATTCTCCAAAATTCATAAAATTTGCCTTAGGAGAAAATGTTAAGCAAAGTAATTGGGGTAGCCGTTCTCGTTTTCCACAAACACGTATGGGTGTTGAGCAAGTGTTTATAGATTATTTTACAAGAGCTAAACAATACGAAAAAGATAAAGCATCTGGAAATTACAGAAAAGATTTAGAGATGGAAACCATTTTAGAGATCTTAAATGGAGAGCGTTTTATTAGCTGTCACTCTTATGTACAGAGTGAAATAAATATGCTTATGAAAGTAGCAGAGCAGTTTGACTTTAACATTAATACGTTCACACACATTCTAGAAGGTTATAAAGTAGCAGATAAAATGGCAGAACATGGTGTTGCTGGTTCTACATTTAGTGATTGGTGGGCATATAAATATGAAGTAAATGATGCTATTCCTTACAATGCATCTATTATGCATAATGCTGGTGTGCTTGTAGCTATTAATAGTGATGATGGCGAAATGAGCCGTCGTTTAAATCAAGAGGCTGCCAAAACTGTAAAATATGGTGGCATGAGTGAAGAAGAAGCGTGGAAATTTGTGACTTTAAATCCTGCTAAAATGCTTCATATAGATGATCGTGTCGGAAGTATTAAAGTGGGTAAAGATGCAGACGTAGTTCTTTGGTCTGGACACCCAATGTCTATTTATTCTAAAGCTGAAAAAACAATTATAGAAGGTAAAGTTTACTTTGATATTGAAGAAGATAAAGCCTTACGTAAAGAAAACCAACGTTTGCGTAATGTTATTACCACACAAATGCTTCAAGCTAAAAACAAGGGCCTTAAAACACAACCTGTAAAGAAAAAAGAAGAACAACATATGCATTGTGATACTCTTGAAGTATTTGAAGATTAATGTAATCTAATGCCTAAATCTTTTATTACAGTTAAAACTAATTACATGAAAACATATATAAATTTAATACTTGCCACCTGTATAAGTGTTGCAAGTTTTGCACAACAAACACCAGCACCTAAACAAACTGAAACCATAATGATTATGAATGGTACAGCCCATTTAGGAAATGGCGAGGTTATTAAAAATAGTGCTATTGTTATTAAAGATGGTAAACTATCTGTTGTGGCAGATGCTAAGGTTGTAAAACTAGCACAAGAAGGTACCGTTATAGATGCTTCCGGAAAACATATCTATCCAGGTTTTATTGCACCAAATACTTCATTAGGTCTTGTAGAGATAGATGCTGTAAGAGCTACAGATGATGAAGATGACATTGGTACAATGTTGCCTCACATAAGAAGTCTTATAGCTTATAATGCAGAAAGTAAAATTGTCGAAAGTATGAGACCTAACGGTGTACTTTTAGGACAAATCACACCTCGTGGAGGTCGTATTTCAGGAACATCGTCTATTGTACAATTTGATGCTTGGAACTGGGAAGATGCCAGTGTAAAGACAGATGATGGTATTCATTTAAATTGGCCAAACCCATTTTCTACTGGCCGTTGGTGGTTAGGTGAAGATCCAGCAGCAAAACCCAATAAAAATTACGAAAGCGATATTACAACGTTGGAGACATTTGTTTCAAATGCCAAAGCCTATAACGGTAAGGATACGCAAGTAAATTTACCTTTTAAAGCTATGCGTGGTCTTTTTGATGGTAGCCAAACATTATATGTTCATGCAAATGATGAAAAACAAATTATAGATGCAATTTCATTCAAGAATAAATTCAATATCGAAAAAATGGTATTGGTTGGAGGCTACCAAAGTCATAACCTTGCTAAAGAGTTAAAAACAAATAATATCGCTGTTTTAACAGGACGCACACATAGTCTACCAGATGCCGCAGATGATGATTATGATATGCCATACAAACTACCTAAATTATTAATGGATGCTGGTGTATTAGTAGCGATACAGAATGCAGGATCTATGGAGCGTGCCAATGCAAGAAATTTACCGTTTCAAGCAGGACAAGTGGCACAATTTGGCTTAGATAAAGAAGATGCTCTTAAACTAATTACGCTAAATGCTGCTAAAATTTTAGGAATAGATGACACTTATGGCACCCTAGAAGTTGGCAAAAGCGCTACCCTATTTATTTCTGAAGGTGACGCTCTAGATATGAGAACTAACATTCTTACTAAAGCTTTTATAAATGGTCGTGATATTAGTTTAGAGACCCATCAAACTGAACTTTGGAAACGCTATCAAAATAAAGTTGATGCTAACAAAGCGAAGAAGTAATTAAAATTAAAAAACTATTTCTACCTCATGAAATACCTTATCACCAGTTTTATACTATTACTAACAATTCAAATTAACGCCCAAAAACTAGACTTATCACTAGTTAAAAACTTAGAGCCTCGAGAGATTGGCCCGAGTGGTATGTCTGGTCGTATTACAGCTATAGATGTTGTTACTAGCAATCCAGATATTATGTATGCAGGTTCTGCATCTGGAGGTCTTTGGAAATCAACTTCTGGAGGCGTTAAATGGGAACCAATTTTCGAAGACCAGCCAACAGCATCAATTGGTGCAGTTGCAATACAACAGTCTAATCCTAGTGTTATATGGGTTGGTACTGGAGAAGGTAATCCACGTAATAGTTTAAATGGCGGTTATGGCATCTATAAATCTTTAGATGGCGGAAAGTCTTGGCAGTCTATGGGATTAGAAAACACACGCCACATTCATCGTGTGGTTATAGACCCTACAAATCCTAATATAGTTTATGCTGGTGCTATAGGTTCACCTTGGGGAGAACATCCTGAACGTGGTGTATTTAAAACTACAGATGGCGGTAAGACTTGGAAAAAAGTTCTTTTTGTAAATAATAAAACTGGAGCTGCAGATTTAATTATGGATCCTAGCAATCCAAATAAACTTATGGCTGCAATGTGGGAACACAAACGCGATCCTTGGTTTTTTAAATCTGGCGGTGAAGGCTCTGGACTTTATATAACATATGATGGTGGAGACAACTGGAAAAAGGTAACCGAAGAAGATGGCTTTCCAAAAGGCGACTTAGGTCGTATTGGTGTAGCTATTGCACCTAATAAACCAAATATTGTATATGCTTTAGTTGAAGCTAAAAAAAATGCCCTTTATAAATCTGAAGATGGTGGTTTTAAATGGAGAAAAATTAATGATAAGAGTGACATAGGAAATCGTCCATTTTACTATTCAGAAATTTATGTAGATCCTCAAAATGAAAATCGTGTTTATTCTGTATTTACTTATGTAAATGTATCTGAAGATGGCGGAAGAAATTTTGAGCAACTCATGCCTGCTTATGGTGTGAGTAATGGTGTGCATCCAGATCATCACGCTTGGTGGATTCATCCAGAAGATGGGAATTTTATGATAGATGGTAACGATGGTGGCTTAAATATTACCAAAGATGGCGGTAAAACTTGGCGATTTGTAGATAATATTCCTGTCGGACAATTTTATCACGTAAATGTAGATAATGAGTTTCCTTACAACGTATATGGAGGTATGCAAGACAATGGCAGTTGGAGAGGTCCTGCATACACGTGGCGTTCTCAAGGTATACGTAACTCATACTGGCAAGAAATTTCATTTGGAGATGGTTTTGATGTTATTCCAGACCCAGACAATAGCCAATATGGCTGGACAATGAGCCAACAAGGTTATGTAAGCCGTTACGACTGGAAAACAGGAAATAATTATGGTGTAAGACCAACACATCCAGATCCAGATGTACAACTTCGTTTTAATTGGAATTCTGCAATAAACATAGATCCTTTTGATAGTAATGTGGTTTATTTTGGTAGCCAATTTGTACACAAATCTACAGACAAAGGTGAAACGTGGAAAGTTATATCACCAGACCTAACTACTAACAATCCAGAAAAACAAAAACAAAGCGAAAGTGGTGGTTTAACATTAGATGCCACTGGTGCAGAAAACCATACTACAATTTTAGTAATAGAGCCATCGCCTATCGAAAAAGATATGCTTTGGGCTGGTACAGATGATGGCAGGATTCATTATACCAAAGATGGAGGTAATAACTGGACAGAAGTTTCTAATCTTCCTGGCGTTCCAGAAAACTCTTGGATAGTTCAAATTAAAGCAAGTAATAAAAATAAAGGAGAAGCTTTATTGGTTGTTAATGACTACAGAAGGTTTAATTATGAACCATACGCGTTTAGAACAACAAACTATGGTAAAACTTGGAAGCGTATTGTAGATGCAGAAGATGTACAAAGCTACACTCTTAGTATAGTTGAAGATCCTATTGAAAGAAACCTATTGTTTTTAGGAACAGATGACGGTCTTTATGTAAGCATAGATGCTGGAAACAACTGGGCAAAATATACAAATGGTTTCCCTACAGTTCCTGTAAAAGATATGGTTATTCATCCTAGAGAACACGATTTGGTATTAGGAACCTTTGGACGTTCTTTCTGGATTTTAGATGATATTAGACCATTAAGAGCAATGGCAAAAAACAACAATCTTACTAAAGAGCGTGTGGTATTATTTGAGCCACCTACTGCTTACCAATCTGCTTACCAGCAGGCTACAGGAAGCCGCTTTGGTGCAGATGCTATGTTTAGCGGAGACAACAGAGCATTTGGAGCACGTTTATCTTATTACATTACTAAAAAAGAAGAAGATAAAGCGTCTAAAAAAGATGACAAAGACAAGGACTCTGAAGGTGATGAAGAACAAGAAGAAACTTCAGATATAGAAGAACAACCAGAAATAGTTTGGGATTCTATCATTTTAAATGTTTATAACGGAGACAAGCTTATAAGAACATTAAAGCAAAAAGCTCCAGACTCAACTGGTTTACATAAAATGCGCTGGTTTATGGATGAAAAAGGTGTAGATAGACCTTCTCGTTCTATAAGAGAGTCCAAAAGAGAACCTAGTGGCACCACTGTGAAACCTGGGAATTATACTTTAGAGATGGTTTATGGTGATTCTAAATCAACTCAAACTATATCAGTAAAGTCAGACCCTAGATTAAAAGTTTCAGAAGCTAATATAAATGAGGTGTACAATGCTTCAAAAAAATTAGAAGGTTATACAGAAACTGCAGCAAATGCTGTAAGACAATTGGTTGAAAGTAAGAATACAGCAAAAGACTTTCAGAAACGACTTAAAGATTTAGATAAGGACAAGTACAAAGAAACACTTAAGGAAATTTCTGATATTAATAAAAAGATAGACAGTCTTGTCGCGCTCTATTTAGGTAAGGTTGATAAAAGACAAGGAATTACCAGAAATCCTGAAGTTACAGTTATGCAACGCATAGGCTTAGCCAATCAATATGTTAGTGGTAGCCAACAAGGATTAACGGCTACAGAAGAGCAATTAATTTCTCAAGCAAAAGCACAGTTAAATGAAGCTTTATTAGAGACTAATAAGTTTTTCTCTGAAGAATGGAGTGATTTTAAATCTAAATTAGAAACTTTAGAACTAAATCCTTTTAAAACCACAACTACCTTTAAAACAGTAAATTAATGCTCAAGAACTCATTTAAAACCTTTGCTTTACTAAGTCTGTTAGTTTGCTTTTCTATGCAAAGTAAAGCTCAAGATTATTTAGATACCATTGCATTAGAAACTTGTAATTGTATGACCTCTCTAGATACAGATGATAAGAGCGAAGACGCAATAACTCTAGAGCTTGGTGTGTGTATGCTTAAGGCATCTAACCCTTACATGAAAAAGCTAAAAAGAGATTTTGATATCGATTTTGATAATCTCGATTCGGCTGGCGAAAAATTAGGTGAAGTTGTTGGTTTAAGAATGGCAACTCAATGCCCAGACGCACTTTTAAAATTAACAAACCTAATGTCTGATGAAGCTGATGAGCCAGAAATGAGATACATTGTGGGTGAAATTACTGAAATAAACACCTCAGATTTTATCACATTTTCTTTAAAAGACGACTCAGGTAAAACAAATCGTTTTTATTGGATGTCTTATATAAATTCAAATTACGATTTAGAGGCAGACTATAATAGTTTAAAATCTAAAACTGTGGAGGTTTCTTATACGACATCTCAATTTTATGATCCTAGGATAGAAACTTACAGAAACATTTATATAATTAAAGAATTAGTTGTTATAGAATAACACATTACGAAGTAAAAATAGAAACTATATCCTAATACCTATGGTAGTGTAATTACTACACCATAAAATCGACTCATCTTTAAACTACCCAACTATGGATTTCGAAAAGATTACGTTTATAAACGCAGATGGTCAAGAGTTATCAGGAAGGTTAGAGTTGCCTGTAAATAAACAGCCTCATAACTACGTTTTATTTGCGCACTGTTTTACGTGTACAAAGAATTTTTCTGCAACCAAGAATATCTCCAGAGCATTAACTAATGAAGGTTTTGGAGTTTTACGATTCGATTTCACAGGCTTAGGAGATAGTGAAGGCGATTTTGAAAACACAAACTTCTCAGGGAATGTAGAAGATTTAGTATGCGCAGCCAATTGGTTAAGAGACCATAAACAAGCTCCTACTCTATTGGTTGGTCATAGCTTAGGTGGCGCAGCTGTAATTTTTGCAAAAGAGCAATTGCCAAATGTAAAAGCAGTTGTTACAATTGCGGCACCTTCTAACCCAACTCACGTAAAAAATCTTTTAAAAAGTAATATTGAAGAAATTGAAGAACAAGGTGAAGCAACAGTAAATCTTGCAGGACGAGATTTTAAAATAAAAAAACAGTTTTTAGATGATTTAGAAACTAAGTCTTTACCACAAATAGTTAGTAAATTAAACGCGGCACTATTAGTTTTACATTCTCCTCAAGATACAACTGTAGGTATTATAAATGCTGAAGAAATATACAAATCTGCCAAACACCCAAAAAGTTTTATCACATTAGATGGTGCCAACCATTTGTTAATGGAGAAAGAAGAATCTACTTACATCGGGAAAGTTATTGCAGGTTGGTCTAGCAGGTATTTAGATATTAAACAGGAAACCTTTGTAGTTAACTCTACACACCAAGTAGTAGCCTCATTAGATGCAGAGTCTGGATTTACAACACAATTAAAACTAGGCAATCATTACTCTCAAGCAGACGAACCAAAGACTGTAGGCGGTAAAGATTTAGGACCAACACCATATGATTTAGTTTCTGGCGGACTTTCTGCTTGCACAGCTATGACTATTCAAATGTATGCCAAGAGAAAGAAATGGCATGTAAGCAACGTAGAGGTTCATACAAGTTACAGTAGAGATCACGCTATAGATTGTGAAACCTGTGAAGCGGACGATATGAAGATAGATACTTTTAAAAGAGAAATTAAGCTTGAAGGAGAATTAGACGACAAACAAATTAAAAGGCTACTTCAAATTGCAGACAAATGTCCCGTACATAAAACTTTGCATTCCAAAACTCAAGTGATAACAACCTTAATAGAGTAATAAAGCTGTAAATTTGCACTTTAAACAAAGAGAATCTTGTTATGCGAATTGATATTATAAGTGTTGTTCCAGATGTTTTAAAAAGTCCGTTTGAAGCTTCAATCCTAAAACGCGCTATCGAAAAAGGTCATGTAGAAATACATTTTCACGATTTACGTGATTATGTAACAGATAATTACAGGCAAATAGACGATTACCAATTTGGTGGTGGTGCTGGTATGGTTATGATGATTGAGCCTATAGATAAATGCATTACACATTTAAAATCTGAACGTGATTATGATGAAGTTATTTATATGACTCCAGATGGTGAAACACTTAAACAAGGTATGGCTAACCAAATATCACTTCAAAAAAATATTATCATTCTTTGTGGTCACTATAAAGGAGTAGACCAACGCGTTAGAGATCACTTTATAACTAGGGAAATTTCTATTGGAGATTATGTATTAAGCGGTGGAGAGCTTGGTGCGCTAATACTATGTGATGCTGTAATAAGACTTTTACCTGGTGTATTAGGTAATGAAACCAGTGCTCTTACAGATAGCTTTCAAGATGGATTGTTAGCGCCTCCAATTTACACAAGACCAGCAGACTATAAAGGATGGAAGGTCCCAGAATTACTTACCAGTGGCAATACACCAAAAATTGAAGAGTGGCGAGAAGACCAAGCAGTAAAACGCACTCAAGAATTAAGACCAGATTTATTAGAAGATTAGTTTTTTAGGTTTTTAAGCATATATACCGTACAAGAATAATGACCTGTATTTCCTAAAGGTTTGTCTATAATCTCAAATCCGTTTTTGGCATAGAGAGCTCTGGCAGCATCCATATATGGCATTGTTTCTAAATAACAGGCTTCAAAACCAAAGTCTTTCGCATACTCTAAGCACTTTGCGATCATTTTGGTACCTAAACCTCTTCCTCTAGCTTCTGGAGCAAAATACATTTTTTGCAATTCGCATATATTTCCATTGTGATTATCAAGTTTAGCAATACCTGCGCTTCCAATAATTTGAGAATTTTCCTCTAAAACCAGGTAAACCATTTTTGGATGATTATAGGTTTCATACATACAATCTAAAGAAGCATCTTCATACGCAGTACCAACTTTTGGAACTCCAAATTCAATAAGAACATCTCTTACACACTTAGCAACATGAGGATTATCTTCAATATTTATTTCTCTTATAGTAGGAGTTGGCATAGCGTTATTAATCTTAAATTTGTGTGACCAAAGATACTTAAATACCTATTTTGAATTCTCATAAAACCTATATAAAACGTTGTTTACAACTTGCAAAAAAAGGATTAGGCACTACCTATCCTAACCCAATGGTTGGTAGTGTTATAGTATATGATAATAAGATTATTGGAGAAGGATGGCATCAAATAGCTGGCCTTGCGCATGCAGAGGTTAATGCAATAAATGCCGTAAAAGACAAATCGCTTTTAAAAAAATCTACCATTTATGTTAGTTTAGAACCTTGCTCTCATTATGGCAAAACACCACCTTGTGCAGATTTAATTATTGCCAATAATATTCCTAATGTTGTAATTGGAACTGTAGATCCCTTTGCAAAAGTAAAAGGGCAAGGCATAAAAAAACTATTAGATGCTGGCTGTAAAATTACTGTTGGCGTTTTAGAGGATGAATGCCAGGAATTAAACAAACGCTTCTTTACGTTTCACAATTCTAAAAGACCATATATAATTTTAAAATGGGCAGAAAGTAATGATGCATTTTTAGCCCCTAAAACAAAACATAAACAACAACCAGTATGGATAACAAACTTGGTATCTAGGCAACTTGTTCATAAATGGCGCGCAGAAGAACAAGCTATACTTGTGGGAACAAAAACTGTAAAAGATGATAACCCTAGTTTAACCACTAGAGATTGGAATGGCCCTAATCCTACTCGATTGGTTATCGATAGAAAAAATGTTCTAGACAAATCACTTTCTGTACTTAATGATAAAGCTGAAACAGTAGTATTTTCAGAGAACACTAGTAATTTTAACAACCTACCACAACATATCTGTGAGTACTGCCATACTAATAATTTGCAAAGTATAATTGTTGAAGGAGGCGCACAAACGCTACAGCATTTTATAAACGCGAATCTTTGGGATGAAGCCAGAGTATTTAAAGGAGATGTAATGTTTTACGAAGGAACAAAAGCACCTTTAATTACCGGAAGTATTATTCATAAAGAAACACTACAAAACGACACGCTAACAATTTATACTAATTCATGATTAAAAACCTACTCTTCGATTTTGGAGATGTCTTTATAAATTTAGACAAGCTTAAGCCCTATGATAAGTTTAAGAAATTGGGGTATGGTGAGCCTACAGCAAAAATGCTACAATTTAATAAAGACTATGAAATTGGTGCTGTTACCACTAAAGAATTCACAAGCTTTTATGTTGAAAATTCACCAACAACTATTAAGCCTCAAGACGTAAAACAAGCGTGGAATAGTATGTTGTTAGATTTTCCACAACATAGGCTAAACTTCATAAAGGAGCTAGCAAGTGTAAAAAACTTCAAATTAATATTACTTAGTAATACTAATGATCTTCACATAGATTGGATTAAAGCTAAAGTTCCACATTATTTAGATTTCAAGATGTGTTTTGATGCTTTTTATCTTTCACAAGAACTTCATCTAAGAAAGCCAGACGCTTCTTGTTTTAAGCATATTTTAAAAGAAGAAGATATTATAGCTGAAGAAACTTTATTTATTGATGATACCAAGGAAAATACAGACGCTGCAAAAGCTTTAGGTTTTAAGGTTTGGAACATAAACCCTAAGACAGAAGATGTTGTAGATTTGTTTACCATTAACGAGAATTTATTTTGATTTACCTTTTTCTTAGCATCCTGGCAAGCAGCTTACTGTATGTCATTTTCAAACTATTTGATGTTTACAAAGTAAATACCGTACAAGCTATTGTTATGAACTACATTGTTGCTGGCTCTTGTGGTTTAATTGGCTATAGTGGTAAGGTTTCAATTTCTAAAATCCCAGAATACGATTGGTTTTATGGTGCTATAGGATTAGGGGTTCTGTTTATAATTGTCTTTAATTTAATGGCAGTTACCACTCAAAAAAGTGGCCTTTCTGTAGTCTCTGTTGCCAGTAAGATGAGTGTAATTGCGCCAATAATATTTGGCATTCTGTATTATAATGAAGGCACAAGTGTTTTAAAAATACTCGGTATTTTACTAGCACTTTCTGCTGTTTACTTCTCGTCTATAAAATCTAAGGATGGTATTTCCATTAAAGCAAAAAACCTAGTATTTCCAGTGCTAGTTTTTTTAGGAAGTGGTATTATAGATACATCAATAAAATTCTTAGAAAACGAATATGTTGCACAAGATGATGTGCCTTTATTTTCAAGCGTGTTATTTTTCATGGCATTTATTACAGGCCTTTTTGTTTTAGGGTTTCAAGCCTTAAAAGGAACGCTTAAAATTACTTTTAAAAATATCATTGCAGGTGTTGCACTTGGCGTACCAAATTATTTTTCTATATATTTTCTCATACAAGCTTTAAGAGGAAACGGTTTAGAAAGCTCTACAGTATTTACAATAAATAATGTAGCTATTGTAATGTTTTCAACCATATTAGGAATAGTCATATTTAAAGAAAAACTTATCCCTAAAAATTGGCTAGGTGTTGCATTGGCTATAATAAGTATCATCTTAGTAGCTTCAACAATTTAATGCTATGGAAGAAGATGTTTATAAAACCATATTAAAAGGTAATGAGCCTGTTTTATTTAAGGATAGAAACAGTAAGTTTTATGGGTATGCCATCCCTGTAAAAACTGAAGAGCAAGTACAAGAAGCTATTCAAAACCTAAAGCAAGAACATCATAAAGCAAGACATTGGTGTTATGCTTACCAGTTAGGGAAAACTTATAAACACTGGCGCGCCAATGATGATGGGGAACCAAGCAACTCTGCAGGAATGCCAATTTATGGCCAATTACAATCTTTTGAAGTTACCAATTGTTTAGTTGTTGTAGTTAGGTATTTTGGAGGTACTAAATTAGGCGTAGGCGGTTTAATAAATGCATATCGAACTGGAGCGCAAATGGCTTTAGAAGCATGCACAATAGTGACCAAAACTATTAACATAGATTATGAGGTAAGTTGTGAATATGCAGATCTAAACAAAGTTATGCGGGTTATTAAAGAACGAAACTTAAACGTTACCAATCAAGTAATGGAAATGCGTTGTGCTATAACAATTTCTGTTCGAGAAAAAGAAGCAGAAACCATTCATACTGTTTTCGATGGTATTTATGGAGTAAAAATTAAAGAGCTAGAAGATTAACTCAATAATTTAAAAAGATCTTCAGGGCATCTTGTTGGTCGTCCAGATTTCATATCAACAAATACTAAAGTTGTAAAAACTTGAGCTACCAACTGCTTATTAGAATCTTCAACTCTATAAGCAAATTCTATACGTGCACCTACCAATTTTTTTAATGAGGTGATAATGAACAATTCATCATTATACTTTGCTGGTTTCTTATAGTCTACATTGAGATTAGATAAAGGTAACATGATACCATTTTCTTCCATTTCTCTATAAGATACACCAAAGGTTTCAAGCCACTCAGTACGCGCTAATTCACAGTAAATAGGATAGTTAGAGTGGTGAACAACTCCCATTTGATCTGTTTCTGCATACCTAACTTTAACTTTTGAAACGTGTTTTTTTTGAGTCAATTGGGTAATCTTTTTGATTATAATTTGTACTTTGCAAAGTAACAGAATATGAGAAAAAAATAGTTAGCAATCAACCCTTATTCAATTTTTTTATTCTCTTTTTTGTTCACATATTTGTTGCTCGAAAAAAGCAAACTGTGAACCACACAGTTTATTTTTTCTTCAAGAATAGCCTCTTAATATTTTGTTAAAAAACGATTAATCTAACTATGCAGAAAACTGCCGAAACCATCTGGGGAAATTGCTTGTCCTTCATAAAGGATAACATTACACCTCAAGCTTACAAGACATGGTTCGAGCCAATTAAGGCAGTAAAGTTGACAGACAATGCTTTGAGCATCCAAGTTCCGTCAAAATTTTTCTATGAATGGCTTGAAGAACATTACGTAAAACTTTTAAAAGTTGCACTTAATAAAGAATTAGGTGATACCGCTAAGTTGGTGTACGTTATACGTATGGAAAACACTTACGGCAATAAACAACCGTTTACAGAAAGTATTCCTAGTTCTCAAAGAGCACAGATGCAATCCCAACAAGTTGATGTTCCTACAAAATCGAAAAGTCCAGAATTAAAAAATCCGTTTATAATTCCTGGTATTCGTAATGTAAAGATAGAGTCTCAACTTAACCCTAACTATAATTTTGAGAGCTTCCTAGAAGGAGATTCTAACAGGTTGGCACGTTCTGCCGGTATGGCTGTAGCCAACAAGCCTGGTGGCACATCTTTTAACCCATTACTTATTTTTGGTGGTGTTGGATTAGGAAAAACACACTTGGCACACGCCATTGGTGTTGAGATTAAAGATAAATATCCAGAAAAAACAGTACTTTATATTTCTGCTGAAAAATTTACACAGCAGTATATTGAATCTGTAAAGAAAAATAATAGAAATGATTTTATCCATTTCTATCAGATCATAGATGTATTAATTGTTGATGATATCCAATTATTATCTGGTAAAGCAGGTACGCAAGATGTATTCTTCCACATCTTTAATCACCTACACCAAAATGGTAAGCAGGTTATCTTAACAAGTGATAAAGCTCCTGTGGACATGCAAGATATTGAGCAACGCTTACTATCTCGTTTTAAATGGGGACTATCTGCAGAGTTGCAGCACCCAGATTTTGAAACTCGCATTGCTATAATTAAAAGTAAACTTTATCGTGATGGTGTAGAGATGCCAGAAGATATCGTTGAGTTTTTAGCAAACAATATTAAAACTAATATTAGAGAACTGGAAGGCGCAATTATTTCTCTTATTGCACATTCTTCTTTTAACAAGAAAGATATTACCTTAGAGCTAGCAAAAAGTATAGTTGACAATTATGTTAAGAATACCAAGCGAGAAGTTTCAATAGACTACATACAAAAAGTTGTTGGTGATTATTTCCAAATGGATGTTGAAACCTTACGATCTAAGACACGTAAACGTCATATTGTACAAGCTAGACAATTGGCCATGTTTTTTGCTAAAAAACTTACAAAAGCATCTTTAGCCAGTATTGGATCACAAATTGGAAAAAGAGATCACGCCACTGTCTTACACGCTTGCAAAACTGTTAATAACCTTGCAGCTACAGACAAGCAGTTTAGAAAATTTGTCGAAGATTTAGATAAGAAATTAGCAGTTTAAGTTATTATGACTAAAGTTATCATGGTATGCCTTGGTAATATTTGCCGTTCACCATTGGCAGAAGGCATTTTAAAGCATAAAACTCAAGGTAAAGACGTAACAGTTGAATCTGCAGGAACAAGCGATTACCATATAGGCAGTTTACCAGATAAACGCTCTATAGAAGTAGCTAAGAAAAACGGTTTAGACATTACAGACCAACGCGGTAGGCAATTTAAAACTTCAGACTTTGACACCTATGATTATATCTATGCCATGGATAACTCAAACTATAATAATATTATAGCACTGGCTAGAAATGAAGCTGATAAAGACAAAGTTCATCTTATTTTAAATTCAATTTTTCCTGGTGAAAATGTTGATGTTCCAGATCCTTACTATGGAGGTGACCAAGGTTTTGACCACGTTTACAATATGTTAGACGAAGCTTGCGAGGTAATTGCAAAGAAGCTTACTTAAAATTTTAGTGCATTTATAGTATATTAGTAGTAAATACATATGCTATGAAAACACACCTACCTATCACATTAGTATTTATCCTACATTCTTTCTTTATTCTGCAAGCGCAAAATTTTGAAATCGACACACAATTATTTGCTTCAGGATTAAACCAACCTTTAGGTATAGAAAATGTTGGAGACTCGCGTTTATTTATTCCAGAGAAACCCGGAACAATATCTATAGTTAATGCAAATGGTTCTGTAGAACCCACACCTTTTTTAGACATTACAAACTTAGTAACAACTAATGGTGAAAGAGGCTTACTTGGGTTAGCTTTTCATCCTAATTATACTACCAATGGTTACTTTTATGTAAACTATACCAATACGTCTGGCAATACAGTAATTTCTAGATTTAGTGTAAGTGCAGATAATCCAAATTTAGCAGATGAAAATACAGAATTACAACTACTAACCTATAATCAGCCATTTGCTAATCATAACGGAGGTGATCTTACCTTTGGTCCAGATGGTATGCTCTATATTGCTAGCGGTGATGGCGGAAGTGGCGGTGATCCTGGTGAACGAGCACAAAGTTTAAATACGCTATTAGGAAAAATTTTAAGATTAAATGTAGATATTGCTGCTCCTTATATTCCAAACAACAACCCTTTTGTAAACGATGGCGATAACCAAACATTAGGTGAAATTTGGGCTTACGGCTTAAGAAACCCGTTTAGAATTTCGTTTGATAGTGCAAACGGTGACTTTTGGATTGGTGATGTTGGGCAAAATGAAATTGAAGAGATTAATAAAGTAACACAAAATCCTGCAGCAGTGAATTATGGTTGGCGTTGTTTTGAAGGTAACTCAACTTATGATGATACTTCAGACTGTTTAAACAGTTTCTCTCCTCACACACCACCAATAATAGATTATACACAAACAAATGGGCGTTGTTCTGTAACTGGAGGAAGAGTTTACAGAGGTCCAGATTTTTCAAATCTAACTGGTGTATACATTTTTGCAGATTTTTGTAGTGGTGAATTAGCAAGTATAGACTCATCACAAAATGTCAACTTCACAACTCCTACAAATGGTAGTTCTTTTGTAGGTTTTGGCACAAATGACACCAATATGTTATTTGTGGCAGACATTGGAGGATCAATATATAAAATTGTAGACAACATAGCCTTAGGTGTTCATTCTCAAAATGATACACCTGCTATAACTATTACTCCTAACCCAACGCAATCCTCGTTTAATATTTCTCTATTAGAAGATTATGCACAAGTTGAAATTTTCAATATAAGTGGACAACAGGTTTTTCAAAAACGCGTTAATAAAGATGAAGAGATTCAGGTTTCAAACTTAGCAGAAGGTTTGTATATTGTAAGGATTATATCGCCAACTGGTAAACATTCAGTAAAAAAACTAATCAAATATTAAAACATATTTTAATGTCCCATACCTATAAATATCCTGGTATTATTTACTTAATTCCTACGCGTTTAGGAATGGACCAACCACATCTAGAAGTTTTACCTATGTCAATTAAAAGAACAGTCGGAACTTTAGATTATTTTATTGCTGAAAATGAGAAAACTGCTCGTAGGTTCATAAAGGCTATTGCTCCAAAAAAATCTCAACCTTCATTAAAGTTTGAGCTTATAAACAAGTTTACAAATGCTGAAGACATACCTAGCTTTTTAAATCCGTGTAAAGAAGGACATAACATTGGGCTTTTAAGTGAAGCTGGTTGTCCTGGTATAGCAGATCCTGGCGCAGAGGTTGTAAAAATAGCACACCAGATAGGCGTAAAAGTTGTGCCTTTAGTAGGACCTTCTTCTATCCTACTCGCTATGATGAGTAGTGGTATGAATGGGCAAAACTTTACTTTTAACGGATATTTACCAATAGATGATAAAGAGCGACAAAGTGCTATAAAAGCTCTGGAACGTATGAGTGCCTTAAAAGATCAAGCTCAAATTTTTATTGAAACACCTTATAGAAATAATAAAATGCTTGAAACTTTGGTGAATTCATTACATCCAAATACAAGAATTTGTGTGGCTTGTGATATTACATTAACCACAGAGATGATATTGACGAAGACAGCAGCAGAGTGGAAAAACACAAAAGTCGATCTCCATAAGAGACCGACTATTTTTATTGTTCAAAAAGATGGTATGTACTAGTTAACTTTGGCCATTTTGTCTTGCTTGACAAAAGACATATCATAACCACCAAATTTCTTCATATAATAATCTATCGTAGTTCCAAATGCATCACTAAATCCTGTTGCACCACCACTACGTAAGTATTTTTTTACACTTCCTGGACCAGATAAATGTGCGGCAGCAAGAATTCCAGACTCTGTAATCTTAACGCCATTAATAACTTTACCAACACTACGTTTTATATCTCTTCGTAACACCCATTTATTGCGAGATGTATACGCTAAGAATGCTTTTTCTTGTAACTCAGGATTATTCATAAACTCATTGGTATCATAAACACCTACCATTTTTAACGTGTTCTTGTTAAACTGGTATTTCCCTAAATAACCAAATTGATTTATAATTGAGTAGTCTCCTCTAGATTCTTTAAATGCTAAAGCTTCTTTAAAGCCTAAATAACCCTTACCTAATTCTGGATAAACGTTAAGGTTAGAAGCACCCTTAACCATATCAGACAGGTTTGGCACTGTGTAAAAAAGATCTAAACCTTTGGTAGAGTAATTATAATCGAATGATGCCTCTTCAGTTGAAAAACTAAACAGGATCGTTGCGCCTATAATTGGAATCGCACTTAATCTTAGTAACTTCCTTTTCTTCATAAGTTTTGTTTTCTTAAGCAAACACTAAAAACTGCGTGCTTTTGAAATCGGGTGCAAATATACGACACAACTTAACTAACTAAAAAACAATAGGTTAAGTTTTGTGTTTTTAACAGACTTTATTACAATTTTATGAGAATGAATTCCTTTTTAAGATAATTCATCTGCTAATTAATCTATTAAATTTGCAAAAAATTATGAATAATTTAAAAACGGACTAATTTTTAAGAATATTTCTTATAAAATTCGTTATTTTTAGGAATACACTATCTGTTTATTCCTTGCTTATTTATCCACCTTACATACTCCTGTTTATTGCGATTATGCTGCATTAATGTTTTTGCAAATTTATGGTATCCTATATTTTGCACATTAGCAACAAAATAAAAATAGTCGTGCTTTTCATAATTAAGCACAGCATCTATAGATGTTATATCTGGCATAGCTATAGGACCAGGTGGTAACGCTTTATTTTTATAAGTATTGTATGGAGATTCAATTTCTAGATCTTTATATAGTACTCGCTTAATAACAGAATCCCAAGAATTATTAGATTTTTTAACTGCATAAATTACAGTAGGATCTGCATCTAATTTCCATCCGTTTTTATACCTATTAAGATAAACACCAGCAACCGTAGGCCTTTCATCTACTTTAGCAGTTTCCTTTTGTACAATTGAAGCTATTACAGTTACCTGTTGCGGTGTAAGACCAATTTCTTCTGCTTTTTTGGTGCGGGTTTCATTCCAAAAGTTTCTGTATTCTCTTAACATTCTTGCCCTAAAATCTTCTGCTGTGGTATTCCAGAAAAATTCATATTGGTTAGGAATATACATGCCTAAAGCAGACTCTTGGGTAAAGTTATGCTCTTCTAAAAAGGCTTTGTCTTTCATTGCTTTTAATAATGAAATACTATCTGCCTCAATTTGTGATGCTATTCTTCCTGCTAAGTTTTCAATACGCTCTTGATTGTTGAATCTTAATTTTACAGGTTTATTCTGGATTCTAAGAGTATTTACAATTTCATTATTGTTCATACCAGATGTAAGCACATATTTACCTGCCTTTACATTACTTATATAACCTTTACGTTTAGCTATAGCATCAAAACTTTCAATATCTTTTAGAACCGGTTGTAATTGAGATCTTACATCTTTATACGTAGAACCAGTTTTTACATATACAGTGTGAGTATCTTTTGAAAAAGAAGTGTTTGCTGAAAATACAGCAGTATATATATTGTAACTAAATATTGAAAGTATTACAATACCTAGTAAAGCCGTTATAGCCAAGAGTTTTTTAATGTACATTATTTTGTATTATCTGATATAATAATTCATCCTTATAAGTTCCTGAAACAAAAGTCCAATCTTTCTTAACACCAATTTTCTCAAATCCACATGTTTCGAACAAATGCTGTGAGTTTATATTTTCTGCAGAAATATTAGCATAAAGTTGATGAAGGTTTAAGTGGGTAAATGCATACGCAATTAGAAGTTTTAGAGCTTCTTTTCCATAGCCTTTACCTCTATCTTCTTTCTCCGCAATTAAAATTCCGATGCCTGCACGCTTGTGTACTGGATCAAAATCAAACAAGTCAATAAGACCTAATAAAGCTTCATCTTTTCCACAAATTGCTAAACGCAATTGTTTTACCTCGTATATGTCGCGGTGTGCGTTTTCAAGATATTGTCTAATTAAAAATTTAGAATAAGGTGTCTGTGTGGTGCTTAGTTCCCAAAACGTTTCATTATTTTCTATATAATAAATGAAATCTAAATCTTCTGGCTCTAAAGCTCTTAAATCTATATTAGTGCCAGAGAGTGTTACCATGAGACTTCGCCTTTAAATACCTGTTCTGCAGGACCTGTTAACCATACGTTTGTATACGTGCCATTATTTGTATTAAAAGCTACATTTAAACTGCCACCTTGAACTATTAAGTCAACTGAATTTTTGTCAGTTTTACTTAACGCATGCATTGCAATAGCAACTGCTGTAACTCCTGTACCGCAAGAAAGTGTCTCATCTTCAACACCACGCTCATATGTTCTAACTCTATATAAATTAGCTGTAATAGGCTCAACAAAATTTACGTTAGTACCTTCTTTCTTAAACCTATCGTTATATCTAATTGCTGCACCATCTACTTTAATGTTTTTATTTAAAATATCACTAGTTAAAGTAACATAATGAGGTGATCCTGTATTTAAATACAACGCATTCTCTAAAGTTTCAATATTAGAGACATCCTGCATTTTTAATGAAACTACACCATTTGTAATTGAAGCTTCATGTTGCCCATCTATTGCAGAAAATAAAGTTTCCTTTTCAAAGATATTTAGGTAGTGCGCAAAGCTTACTAGACACCTGCCACCATTACCGCACATTGTACTTTCATTACCATCAGAGTTAAAATAAACCATTTTAAAATCTTCACCTTCTATTCCAGAGTTTTCGAGAAAAATGAGACCATCTGCACCAATACCAAACCTACGATCACATAATAATTTAATCGTTTTGGTATCATTTTTGGAAAGATTATAACGTCTATTATCTATAATGACAAAATCATTTCCTGTTCCTTGATATTTGTAGAATTCTACAGTCATATTTGCTTTAAAACAGCCACAAATATACAATATTGATGCTGAAAAGAAGTTATGAATTTACGCTGTAAATTTTGCAACATTACTTTACAGGAAGAGTATATAATATGAACACTAAATTTTAAAACTTATGAAGAAAATTGCAAGTTTATTAGTCGTTTCTATTTTAGGTGGAGCCTTAACGCTTGGCGCCTATAAAGTATTTTTAGAAGAAGATCCTACGATAGTTGAGCAACACGCTCAAAACGACTTTAATGTTATTCCTACCAATTATACCAACACCTCTAACTTTGGTATGAATGCAGATTTTACTGCCGCTGCAGAAAACACAGTTAACGGTGTGGTACACGTTAAGAATTTAGCTGTTTTTAAACAGCCTAGAAACTTAAGAGAATATATGTTTGGTAACGCAACTGGAGAGCAAAGCAAAGCTATTAGAGGTGCAGGATCTGGAGTTATCATTACACCAGATGGTTATATAGTAACTAACAACCATGTTATTGCCGGTGCTAGTGAGGTAGATGTAACACTAAATAATAATGAAACCTATAAAGCAGAGGTTATTGGTGTAGATACAAAAGCAGACATTGCACTTATTAAAATTGACGGAAAAAACTTAGACTATATTCCTTTTGGAGACTCAGACAACGTAAAAATTGGAGAATGGGCATTAGCAGTTGGTAATCCCTTTAATCTAACATCTACTGTTACAGCTGGTATTATTAGTGCCAAAGCAAGAGATTTAGATGTTAGAGATAGTAACTATCAATCTTTCATACAAACAGATGCGGCCATAAATCCAGGAAATTCTGGCGGTGCTTTAGTTAATGTAAATGGAGAGCTAATAGGAATTAATACTGCTATAACATCACAAACCGGAAGCTATGTAGGTTATGCTTTTGCTGTACCTTCAAACAATGCCAAGAAAATTGTAGAAGACATCTTGGAATTTGGAGACGTACAAAATGCAATTTTAGGTATTAGAGGAACAAATGTAAACTCTGCCATTGCTGGAGAACTTGGTTTAGATGTAACTCAAGGATTTTACATTGGTGGTACAGAAGCTGGTAGCGGTGCAGAAAAAGCAGGACTAAAAGAAGGAGACATTATACAAATGATTGATAATGTGAAAATAAGAAAGTTTGCAGACCTCACTGGTTACGTAAGCTCTAAACGTCCTGGAGATATCGTGGCTGTAAAATTATTAAGAAACGGAAAAGAACGTAATATTAATGTTACGCTTACAAAGTATGAAGTCTTTCAGATTAAAGATGTTGGTTTAGAGGTAAGCAACGCAAATCCACAAGACCTAAAAAAGTTTGACGCTAAAAATGGAGTGAAAATTAGTAGAGCACTAACTAATGATATGGCTTATTATAATCTAGTTGGTGGGTTGCTTGTTGAAATTGACAACACTCCTGTAAATAGTGTTTCAGATGTTGAACGAATTATAAATGATAAATCATCAAATGAACCTATTATCATTACTTTAATAAATACTAAAGGAGAAAGAGAACGTTATAATTTCAGGTAACAATATTTTAATCGATTTATAAAAGCACATTTGTCTTATGATAAATGTGCTTTTATATTTTTTGCCAGATCGTAATTTCTGTTTTAGAATATTTTCATGACATAAATCTTTACGAAAACGTTTGAAACCTTTACTTTTGCACAAATTTTTAAAACCAAAATTTACACCTTAATCGTTTCAATATGAGTTTCAATACCGTTTACGAAAAAGAATTAGCATTTCAAGCAGACCGAAGACGTGCCACAGTTGAGTTTATTAAAATTGTGAGTGACCTTTGGTACGACAAGTCTATAGAGCTTGTGTTATTTAGAAACCAATTGATAGATCGCAATGTAAGCGAGATATTAAACCTTCATGAATATGCTGGAGAGTTTGTACAAAAACCTATTTCTATTTTCGATTCTGTAGAAATTGCACAAGCTATTAAGGATATGGATTTACCTCCTGCAAAATTGGATATCGGTAAATTAACATTTGAATATCATTTAGAAGATAATAAGTTTACTAATGCTACAGCCTTTGTAGCAGATAAACTTGCTAACGCAAAAGCTTACAAAGAAATAGAGCCTAAAGACGTAGTACTATATGGTTTTGGTCGTATTGGTAGGTTGTTAGCTAGAGAGTTAATGACACGTACAGCAAGCGGAAGTCAAATGAGACTTCGTGCAATTGTAACACGTGGTGAGATTACTCAAAATGTTTTAGAAAAAAGAGCATCTTTATTAAAAAGTGACTCTGTTCACGGAGATTTTGCCGGAACGGTAGCTATAGATTTAGAAAAGAAAGCACTAATAATAAATGGTACAACAGTACATATTATTTCTGCTAATGCTCCAGAAGATATAGACTATACAGAATACGGTATTAACGATGCTTTAATTATAGACAATACAGGTGCGTTTAGAGATAAAGAAGCACTTAGCAGACATTTAGTTCCTAAAGGCGCATCTAAAGTATTATTAACTGCACCAGGAAAAGGTATTCCTAATATTGTGCACGGTGTAAACCAGTTAGAAAACAATCCAGATGAATTAGATATTTTTTCTGCAGCATCTTGTACAACTAACGCTATTACACCTGTACTTAAAGCAATTGAAGATAGCTTTGGTGTTAAACAAGGACACCTAGAGACTATTCACGCTTATACAAACGACCAGAATTTAGTAGATAATATGCACAAGAAATACCGAAGAGGTCGTGCTGCTGCTTTAAACATGGTAATTACAGAAACTGGAGCAGGACAAGCTGTTTCTAAAGCTCTTCCTGTTTTCGAAGGTAAACTTACATCTAACGCAATTAGAGTACCTGTTCCTAATGGTTCTTTAGCAATCTTAAAGCTTGAGCTTAATACAGAAACATCTGTTGATGGTTTAAATGCTGTAATGAAGAAATATGCGCTAGAAGGAGATTTAGTTGAACAAATTAAATACTCTATCGATAATGAGCTTGTAAGTAGTGATATTGTTGGATCTTCTGCTCCATCAATTTATGATAGCAATGCAACAATCGTAGCAAAAGACGGTAAGAATGTGGTAATTTATGTATGGTATGATAATGAATACGGTTATAGCCATCAAGTTATAAGACTTGCAAAATATATCTCTAAAGTAAGACGCTTTAGCTATTACTAGACAATAGTTTACAATTATATTTTTTTCAAGCCAGAGCTTTTGCTCTGGCTTTTTAGTTAGATCATTTAGCTAATTAAAACCAAAATGTTTTTTATCTATACGTTAACATAGGCTAACTCATATACTTACGACCTTTGCTTTAACTAAATGAATATGACAACAGAAGCAAATAAAAAGAAGAAAAGACGACACTTAAAGAAAAAACGTCTTTGGTTACCTATAACAATTATTGTTTTATTAATTGTAGCAAGACTGCTACTACCCTACTTTGTAAAAAATTATGTAAACAAAACACTAGCAAATATTCCTGGGTATTATGGACAGGTTGAAGATATAGATATTGCGCTTTGGCGTGGTGCATATGTTATACACGGTTTATACCTAAATAAGTTAGATGGTGTAACACAAGTTCCGTTTCTAAACTTTGAAAAGACCGATATTTCTATTGAATGGGATGCAATTTTAGATGGTAAAATTGTTAGTGAAATAGAAATGACAAACCCGCACATAAATTATGTCTTTGAAGATCAGCAGGCGACGAGTGAAGATGGTGATGCAGATATAGATGATTGGACCAAGGCCTTAACAGATTTAGTCCCAATTGATGTTAACAGATTGCAAGTAACAAATGGTAAATTAGCATTTGTACAATTAGCCACAGAGCCTAATATAGATTTATACTTAGATCAAGTTAACCTAAGTGCTACAAACTTGCGAAATGTAAAAGAAAAGCAACGCATCTTACCTTCAGATGTTACTGCCAATGCGATATCAATAGGACAAGGAAAAGTAGATTTAAAAGGAAAGATAAATTTATTAAAGCAAATACCAGATATGGATATAACGCTTTCCTTAAAAGATGCAAATTTACCCGCAATAAACTCCATGACATCTGGACTTGCAGGTATCGACTTTGAAAGTGGGACTTTTGATGTTTATAGTGAATTTGCAATAGCAGACAGCTATCTTAAAGGATATGTAAAACCGTTAATAAGTGATGCAAAATATATAGGTAAAGAAGATGGCATTTTTGAAACTATCTGGGAAGGCTTTGTAAGCTTTTTCGACTTTATACTTACCAATCCTAGTACAGACAACCTAGCTACAAATGTGCCTTTTGAAGGAGATTTAAGTGCTACACAAGCAAATGTCTGGGCAACTGTATTTAATATTTTCGAAAATGCATGGTTTAATGCATTTAAAGGAGAAACAGACGGAAATATAAATTTTGAAGACACTGCAAAAGAAGCAGATAAAAATGCTGAAAAACTATCTAGAAAAGAAAGACGAGAAAAACGTAGAGCAGAACGAAAATTAAAGCGTGAAGAACGCCAAGATAATGAAGAGAATTAACAATATTCATTTAACAAAACTTTATAGTTTTAGTGCACAATACCAACAATAAGGCTAACTGCGCCACGTTGTCCTATAAACCCTAACAAAAGAAGAATAGAATGAGAATATTTATAACAGTACTACTTTTAAGCCTCGTCAGCTTTAGTTATGCTCAAGACAGCATACAAACCGACCAAAAAAATCCTATTGATGCCCAGTTTGAATCAATTATAAACGAATCTAATAATTACCAAGATTACAAGGTTGTTAAAAAGGTAAGATTAAACGAGCTTCAAAGAAATACCGAAAACCATATTAATGGACTAAATGAAGAAATTCAAAATTTAGAGAATAATATTAATTCTCAAAAAGCATCGATAGATTCTTTAGAAGAAGATCTTACAAACACCCAAAACGAATTGGCTAAAGTAAATGAAGAAAAAGGGTCTATATCATTTTTAGGAATACCTTTAGAAAAAGGAACTTACAATGGTATTGTATGGTCTATTATAGCCTTGTTGGTTGTTGGTTTAGGTTTCTTTATTATGCAGTTTAAAAATAGTAACTCACAAACACAGGTTGCAAAACAAAATTTAAAAATTGCAGAAGATGAGCTTGAAGAATTAAGACGTAAAGCTTTGGAAAAAGAACAGAAATTAGGAAGAATGCTTCAAGACGAACGTAATAAACTAACCCGCATAAAACAGTCTTAGTTTTGGTATCTTTACCTCTCTAACACTGTAAAAATGATTACCAGAAGAGCATACGTAGAAGACATTAATCAATTGGCACCATTATTTGATGCCTACCGCATATTCTACAAACAAGACAGCGACATTAAAGGTGCAAAAGCATTTTTAATGTCGCGTTTTAATTTAAAAGATTCTGTAATTTTTATAGCAATTGTAAACCAAAATATTGTTGGTTTTACACAGCTTTATCCAAGTTTTTCATCTGTTAAAATGCAGCGTACTTTTATTCTTAATGATTTATATGTTTCAGAAACACATCGTAAAAATGGTGTAGGAGAACTATTGCTAAATACTGCAAAGAAATTTTGCGAAACAGAACAGGCACGAGGATTAACTTTAGAAACAGATATTAACAATCCGGCTCAACATTTATATGAGCGATTGGGTTGGAAAAAGGATACAGATGTTCTTCACTATACTTGGGAGTTAAATAAAGAGGTGTAATGATTAAAAATAAATCAATATTAAGTGCATCTAACTTGTCTGTCGGCTATCGTTCTAAGCAGGCAGAGACAACTATTGTTTCAGATATTTCAATTTCATTTAATAAAGGAGAACTCATAGGAGTTATTGGTGTAAATGGCTCAGGAAAATCTACGCTATTAAGAACATTAAGCGGCTTACAACCACCTCTAAAAGGCGATATTTATTTAGATAATACAGCGCTTCAACATAAAAACCCAAAAGAAATAGCAAAAGCAATAAGCTTGGTTTTAACAGATCAACCTATCTCAAAAAACCTGACAGTTAAAGAATTAATTGCTCTAGGAAGACAACCCTATACCAATTGGATTGGTAAACTTTCAAATGAAGACAAGACTGCTATAAAAAAAGCTATGCAGTTGGTAGGTATTGAAGAATTAGCAGATAAATTTTGCTATGAGTTAAGTGATGGCCAGTTACAAAATGTTTTAATAGCAAGAGCACTTGCCCAAGATACCAAACTTATTATTTTAGATGAGCCCACATCTCACTTAGACATGTATCATAAAGCATATGTACTTCAATTATTAAGTAAACTGGCTAAAACAACAGGCACTTGTATTGTCTTTGCTACTCACGAAATAAATTTAGCGTTACCGCTTTGTGATAAGCTTTTATTAGTAAAAGACGGCAAGGTTAGCTTTGAGACTCCAGAATATCACATTACTAATAAACACTTAAACACATTGTTTCCAGAAGATCTTATAAGCTTCAATGAAACATCAAAACAATTCATCATTAATTCAAATTAAGTCTGTAATTTACTTGCTAACTTTACACAAAACACAAGTTATATTTATAATGGATCAAAACTTTTTTGTATTTCTCTTAGTCGGATTAATTTCTGCACTTTCTGGAGCGTATTTGGGTAATCTTTTTGCGCGCTTAAAAAATAAGTCTGAAACTAGCGCTTTACAGGAACGCATAAACCAAACAGAACACCAATTAGAACGTGTTGAGGAAAGTTTAGGGCGTACAGAAGTTGAAAAGCAAACAATACGTTCTGAAAAAGAACAACTTAATGCTACTATGCAGGTAATGAAAGTTGAGTATGATGCTCTTGAACGTAAAACCAAAGAGCAAAAAGGTGAGATGGAGCAACTTCAAGAAAAATTCACCAAAGAATTTGAAAATCTTGCCAATAAAATACTAGATGAGAAATCGACAAAATTCACCGAGCAAAACAAAACCAATATAGATATCATCTTAAAACCGCTTCAGGAAAAAATTGAAAAATTTGAAAAGCGTGTAGAAGACAGTAACAAAGAACAGTACGGAAGACATAGCGAACTAAAGGAACAAATTAAAGGCCTGTCTGAACTTAATCAACAAATGAGTAAAGATGCAGACAATCTTACAAAAGCACTTAAGGGTGATAGTAAAATTCAAGGTAATTGGGGAGAATTAATTCTTACCCGTATTTTAGAAAAATCTGGTCTCGAAAAAGATAGAGAATATACAGTACAAGATAGTCATGACAACCCTGAAGGCAGACGATTACAAACTGACGTGCTAATACATTTACCAGATGGTAAAAAAATGATTATTGACAGCAAGGTATCCTTAACAGACTTTGAACGCTTTGTTTCCTCTGAAGATGAAGATGATAAACGCAGGCATTTAAAATCACATATAGCTTCAATTAAACGTCATGTTGAACAATTAAGTGCTAAAAATTACCAATACCTTATAGATGAAAGCCCGGACACTATATTTATGTTTATTCCTATTGAGCCTGCATTTGCAATAGCATCTGCAAATGAGCCTAATTTGTATGAAATTGCTTTTGATAAGCAGGTTATAATTGTAACACCTTCAACATTATTAGCTGCATTAAGATTGGTTGATAACCTATGGCAAAATGATAGGCAAAAACAAAATGCTATTGAAATTGCAACACAAGCTGGTGCTCTATATGATAGTTTTACAAACTTGACAGATGAATTAATTAAGGTAGGAAAGCAAATTGGTACAGTACAGAACAGCTATGAAGGTGCAATGAAAAAACTTACCGGAAGAGGTAATTTAATTAAGCGTGTTGAAAAGCTGAAAAAATTAGGCGCTAAAGCAAGCAAAGCTATTGATGCCAAATTATTGAGCAGAGCAGAAGACAGTGACGAGGATTAAATTATAATAACACTGAAATTAAAACAGATGAAAAAACTATTAGGAATTATAATTGGAGGCATTTTGGCTATTGCAATTTTGTGGTATGCATTTTTATATTTTGTGCCTTATAGTGAAGGTACTCGTGCTGGTGAACTTATAAAGTTTAGCAATAAAGGAGTCATTATTAAAACTTGGGAAGGTGAGATAAGCCAAGGTATAAGTGGTGCACAGATATTCTCTTTTAGTGTATTAGATCAAGAAGAAGAGGTTATAGCAAACCTTAAAGATTTTCAAGGAGAATACGTAGAGCTAACCTATATAGAACGCTTTGGCACTATTTTCTTTTGGGGAGATTCTAAATATTTTATTACAGATGTTAAACTATCTGAATCACCTCACTTTAGAAGATAAAAAAACGCCCAAGCAATTTGCTTGGGCGTTTCTTCAATTACGTATTAAAAATTTATTTCTTCATAACTCTAAGTACAGAAGTTTCTCCACTTTCTGAAGTTACATTCACGAAATAAAGACCATTTTGTAAACCTCCCATTTTAATGTTGGTCATATTTACACTACCTGCTTGAGTAGTTAACACCTTTTTACCTAACATTGAGAACACCTCAATTTTAGAAATCTTTAATAAAGATGTTATTGTTAACTCATCTTGAACCGGATTAGGATAAGAATTAAGGTTTAATCTAAATTTATCTTGTGTGCTTAAAGTTTCAACAACGGTTATTGTTCCGTTCATACTTGAAGGGTGAATAGTACAACGATAATCGTTAGTCCCTAATTCATCAAACAAAACACTAAACACAAAATCACTATCGCTAGTTTGCTGGCTTTGAAAAGATTGTTGAGATCCTGCATCTGAGACTACATCGTGAAAACCTCCATTCCAATCCCACTCTACCGTATCACCTAACTCAACAGTTAGAGATGCATTATCTCCAACAGATGTATTCCATTGAATAGTATAAGTAGTTTGCGCTGAAATTTGAAATGCAGCAAAAACTAAAAGAATAAGTAGATATTTTTTCATAAGCTTAAATAATATATTGTACGGATATAAAATTAATTAAATTTTAACACTTTTCATACAATAATTAGATTTATTTACTCAAATACATCTTTCTTCTAGAATATAGGTCATAAAATTGATCATCTCTTAAACTATCAATAAACAAGATGCTTTCTCCTGTACTCTTCATTTCTGGTCCCAATTGCTTGTTCACGTTATGAAATTTATTAAAAGAGAATACAGGTTGCTTTATGGCATAACCTTCTAAATGAGGTTTAAAATCAAAGTCTGTTACCTTTTTAGCACCCAACATAACTTTAGTTGCATAGTTTACGTATGGCTCACCATATGCCTTTGCAATAAAAGGAACAGTACGAGATGCTCTAGGATTTGCTTCAATAATATAAACCTTATCTTCTTTTACTGCAAACTGAATGTTTATTAAACCTACTGTATTTAATGCTAAAGCAATTTTCTTAGTGTGATCCTTTATTTGCTCTAATACCAAATCTCCTAAATTAAAAGGTGGTAGTGTTGCGTTAGAATCTCCAGAGTGAATACCACAAGGTTCAATATGTTCCATTATTCCAATAATGTATACATTCTCACCATCACAAATAGCATCTGCTTCTGCTTCTATGGCACCGTCTAGATAATGGTCTAAAAGTAATTTATTGTTAGGTATTTTTCTAAGCAAATCAACTACGTGCTCTTCTAATTCTTGTTTGTTAATTACAATCTTCATGCCTTGTCCTCCAAGTACATAAGATGGTCTTACCAAGATTGGAAAATCTAATTTATCTGCTACTGCTAAAGCTTCATCTGCTGTCTCTGCAACATCAAATTCTGGATAAGGGATATTATTTTCTTGTAATAATTTAGAGAAGCTTCCTCTATCTTCTGCCAAGTCTAAGGCTTGATAAGTAGTTCCCATTATTTTTATTCCGTAGCGGTCTAGTTTCTCAGCTAGCTTTAACGCAGTCTGACCACCTAGTTGCACGATTACTCCTTCTGGCTTTTCATGACGAATAATGTCATAAATATGCTCCCAGAATACAGGTTCAAAATACAGTTTATCTGCTATATCAAAATCTGTTGAAACAGTTTCTGGGTTACAGTTTATCATTATGGTTTCATAACCGCACTCGCTTGCAGCAAGAACACCGTGTACACAACAATAATCAAACTCAATACCTTGCCCAATTCTGTTTGGTCCAGAACCAAGAACTATAATTTTCTTTTTATCGCTTACTACACTTTCATTATCTACATAAACGGTACCATCTGCTTTTTCAATTGGCGCCTCAAACGTAGAGTAATAATATGGTGTTTGTGCTTTAAACTCTGCAGCACAAGTATCAACTAATTTATAAACTCTGTTTATATTTAACTCGTCACGCTTGTTGTATACTTGACTTTCCAAGCAACCTAACATATGTGCTATTTGACGGTCTCCATATCCTTTTTGCTTTGCTTCTAAAAGTAGTTCTTTAGGTAGCGTATCAATTTTATATGTAGAAATTTCCTTTTCTAAGAAATATAACTCCTCATATTGTTTAAGGAACCACATATCTATCTTAGTAATTTCTTGAATTCTGCTTAACGGAATTCCTAATTGTATTGCATCATAAATTACAAAAACACGATCCCAACTTGCATAGGTAAGTTTCTGTATAATCTGATCATAATCTTTATAACCTTTACCATCTGCACCTAATCCGTTTCTTTTAATTTCTAGAGATTGAGTGGCTTTATGTAACGCTTCTTGAAAAGAACGCCCTATTCCCATAACCTCACCAACAGACTTCATCTGAAGTCCAAGTGTACGGTCTGATCCTTCGAACTTATCAAAATTCCAACGTGGAATTTTCACAATCACATAATCTAATGTCGGTTCAAATAATGCAGATGTTGTTTTGGTAATTTGGTTATCTAATTCATCTAAATGATAACCAATAGCTAATTTTGCAGCAATTTTTGCAATAGGATATCCTGTTGCTTTAGATGCTAACGCAGATGAACGTGATACACGAGGATTTATCTCAATTGCTATAATGTCTTCATTTTCATCTGGACTTACTGCAAATTGTACATTACAACCTCCTGCAAAATCTCCAATACTACGCATCATATGTATAGCCATATCACGCATTTTCTGGAAAGTTTTATCACTTAAAGTCATTGCTGGCGCTACAGTAATAGAGTCTCCAGTATGGATACCGATAGCATCCATATTTTCAATAGTACAAATAATAACAACGTTGTTATTATGATCTCTTAAAAGCTCTAGTTCATATTCTTTCCAGCCTATTAAAGCCTTGTCTATCATCACCTCATGAATTGGAGATGCCTCTAGACCACGCGTTAACATTTCATCAAAATCTTCTTCTTTGTATACAAAAGAAGCGCCTGCACCACCTAAGGTAAATGATGATCTAATAATTAATGGAAAACCAAATTCTTGTGCTATTTCTTTTCCTTGAAGGTAAGACGTCGCTGTTTTTTGAGGCGCCATTGGCACGCCAATGTCTATCATTAACTCTCTAAACTTCTCACGGTCTTCGGTGATATTAATAGCGTCTATATTTACACCAATAATTTTTACATCAAAGTCTTCCCAAATTCCTTTTTCGTCTGCTTCAATACATAAGTTTAAAGCAGTTTGTCCACCCATTGTAGGCAACACAGCATCAATTTGAGGGTGTTCTTTTAAAATCTGAATGATAGATTTTGTTGTTAATGGTTTCAGGTACACATGATCGGCCATAGACGGATCGGTCATGATGGTTGCAGGATTAGAGTTTATAAGAATGGTCTCTATGCCGTCTTCTCTTAAAGAGCGTAGGGCTTGCGTTCCTGAATAATCAAACTCACAGGCTTGTCCAATAATAATAGGTCCAGATCCTATGATAAGTATACTTTTAAGGCTTGTGTTCTTTGGCATTGTATTGATTTATAAGGTGGTATAAATTTAAGCTTTCTTACCAGACTATTGGGTATAAAAAAAGGCGTTACTTTAAAAAAGCAACGCCTTGATATTTTTAAACTAAAGGCATAATACCTTAGTGTTTGTGTCTCATCTCAGATGATACTGATAGTTTCTTACGTCCTTTTGCTCTTCTTCTAGCAAGAACTTTTCTACCATTTACAGAAGCCATACGCTCTCTGAAACCGTGTTTGTTCTTTCTTTTTCTCTTAGATGGTTGAAACGTTCTTTTCATCGTAGTATAATCTTTATCTTTAAACTTCCGTTAGGAATTATCTCTTTTCAAAACTGCGTGCAAATATACAATATTATTTCGCTTCAGCAAGCCTCAATATCATTTTTTTAAACTTTTTTACACGAGTATAAAATTCTATTCAAATTTAAGGTTTTCAATAAGAAATCTTGTTAAAAAGAGCATTGTATTTGTAAGCATCAGCCTTAATAAAAGATATGAAATGTTATCTTTGCAATCTTAAAATTTAAATATAAGCAATGTTCAATAAAAACATTAAACTCGTTATAGCAGCTGCAATTGTAGCTTGGGCAATTTGGCAAATGGTTGAAGGCAATATTGGTAATGGTATACTATTAATCTTACTTGCTGGTATTTTTGTGTTCTTATATTTTAAAAATGAAATGATTCTGCTAGCATTTTTAAGGTTACGTAAGCAAGATTTTCCTGGCGCTAAAAAATGGTTAGATAAAATAAAGAATCCTGAAGCTGCTCTTGTAAAGAAACAACAAGGTTATTTTCATTACCTACATGGGTTAATGATTTCTCAAACTAATATTACAAAAGCAGAAAAGTATTTTAAGAAAGCAATAAAACTTGGTTTATCTATGGATCAAGATTTAGCTATGGCAAAATTAAATCTTGCAGGAATAGCTATGACTAAACGCCGTAAGCGAGAAGCACAACTGTTAATGACAGAAGCTAAGAAACTAGACAAACACGGTATGCTTGCTGAACAACTTAAAATGATGAAACAGCAAATGAAACGCATCTAATTATTGCGTTTCTTATTTTAAAATTTTGTTAAGATGTTTATATATCATAGTTTTATGCTATAAAACCTAGTATATGAACAGAGCATTACTTTATGTATTGATAATTTTATGCTCACATTTTATTGCCGCTTCTCAGACTAGAAACAATTTATTTTCTGAAGCTATTGCTACTCACCTCACCAAATACAACAAGAAAATAAACAAAGCCTACGAAGCTAAAGATTACGAGCGCGCAGAGTTTATGTTTGACTCTCTTGTTAAACATCATTTACGCGGTACTTATCTAGATAATTTTAAGGTAGACTGTCTTGCTAAAAGTATAGATTGCTTTGATGATTATAAGAAGCCTATGTTTTTAGTTACATATGCCTCTTGGTGTGTCCCTACAGAAGGTGAAATTCCTGCTATAAATGAACTTGCCAAAAAATATAAGAAAGACATAGACTTTGTTGTCCTATTTTGGGATAAGAAAACTAATGTTAGAAAGTCTTCAAAAAAATATAATAAACATGTAGATATTTTATATGTAGATGAGCTGGAAAACTCCAACGACAATATTGTAAAGAAGATGAAACACTCTTTGGGCTTTCCTACTTCTTTTTATTTAGGATCTGATAAAAAGATAATCGACATTAAGAGAACTGTATTTCATCCGCTTCATATTAGTTATTCAGAATCTTATAACCTAAACTACAACACAATTTCGCAAGGTTTGTCTTTATTACTTTCTGAAGAAGCTAAAAAACAAGACCAACCACTTTATGGGTATTAACCTTTAAAGCAACCCATTCCCTTATTAAGCTAATACTACTTAGTTAAATCATAAATTTATTATAATGACCTAACAACTAATTGAGATACCATGTATTTTTAATAGGTATTTAAATAAGGGGTTTAGTGGAGTTAGACATTATCTTAGTATTCAGCATCATATTTATTACTATAGTATTATTTGTAACAGAATACTTTACTGTAGATAAAATTGCGTTTTTCTTAATTGCCTCTCTTACGCTGTTACAACTCGTTTCTCCAGAAGAAGCTATTAGTGGCTTTTCTAATTCTGCCACCATTACAGTACTATGCTTAATGATAGTTGCCATTGGTTTAGAAGAAAATGGCGTTATAAAATGGCTAAGCGAAGGCCTAAAAAAACTTAGCATACTACCGTTAATTTTAATAGCCCCAATATTTATGGTGGTTACCGCTGGAATTTCAGCATTTATAAGTACAACAGCAGTAGTTATAATCTTTATTAAGATTGTGTTCCAGCTATCCGAACGTTTTAAAATACCATCAGGAAAACTACTCATGCCAATTTCTTTTGCAGGAATTTTAGGTGGTAGCTGCACCCTAATGGGAACCTCAACAAACTTAATTGTAAATAGTTTAGCTCAAGAATATGGCGCAGAACGCTTGGGCTTTTTTGAGTTTGCTATTTATGGTTTATGTTTTTTAGTGATAGGTATTGTGTATATGGTGTTTGCTTCAAAATTTTTACCGAAAACAAAACCCGAAGAAATAGACTCCGAATACGGTCTAGATTCTCTAGTGGCAACTGTTGAAATTGCTCCAGATTCTAAATTGATTGGCAAACGTATTGAGGACACTATCTTTTATGGTGATAAAGATCTTTCTGTCTTAAAATTAATACGAGAAGACAATGTTATAAATGAACCTGGAAGGTATATATCCCTAAGAGAAGAAGACAAATTAATTGTGATGTGCGATTTTGAAAATCTTGTAAAATTATCTGAACAAGAGGAATTTATAATCCACGATAGCAAATTAAAAACCACAGAAAAAACAAATGAAGACAACCAGGACAAAGCAGAACTAAATAAACCGAAAACAACCTATGCAGAGCTTTTGTTATTACCTGGTTCAATTTTATTGGGAAAAACGCTAACGGACCTAAGAAATTATTCACTTAGAGGTGCAACACCAATAGCTATTAAAAAACGTAAAAACTTAAGAAATACAAAGGAGCGCCTTATAAGAAAGGACTTTAATGATATAAATTTAAAACCAGGCGACCGTATACTTATTGAAACATCAGACAAATCGCTTTCTGAGATAGATACTATTGAAAATGTTGCTGTTATAGATAGACATGATTTTGTAAACAGCGCTTCAAAACAAAAAAGAATAACAGCATTTATAATTTTCTTATTAGTTGTGGGCTTAGCTGCATCTGGTGTTCTTACAATTTTAGCTAGTGCTATTACTGGTGTTGCACTAATGCTGGGAACAAAATGTCTTGACTTAAATAATACCTATAAAAAAATTGACTGGCAGATTATCTTTCTTCTAGCAGGTATGATTCCGCTTGGTGTTGCTATGAGCAATAGTGGTGCAGATATGTGGATTTCTGAAAACCTTATAGCTATAATGGTTGGGAAAGGCGATGTATTTGTACTTGGCCTTATTTTTCTTGTCACTATGTTATTAAGTGGTACAATCTCCAATAATGCCACAGCAATTATCATGTTACCTATTGCAATTTCTGTTGCCAATGGCTTAGGCTTATCTCTAAAACCTTTTATTCTTGCTATTATGTTTGCTGCTAATTTTAGTTTTTTCACGCCCGTTGGTTACCAAACAAACACACTAATTTACGGTTTAGGTATTTATAAGTTTAAGCACTTCTTAATTGTTGGAGGTATTCTTTCTGTAATATTATGGGTGTGCGCTACTTTACTTCTATCTACATTATTATAAGAGTGGAGCCCAAAGACGATTAAATGATTCTTTAAGTTTTTCTGAAAGTGCTCTGTCACGCCACTGCTCAAGAATTAACTCTTCTGTATCTTCCAAATCTCTCTCAAACATCTCTGTCATTTGCTTACCAAAGTCATCATTGAAGAGTAAAGCATTTATCTCAAAGTTTATATTAAAGCTTCTATAGTCCATATTACTTGTTCCTATACTGCTTAATTGCTCGTCGATAACAATGGTTTTGGCATGCACCATACCTTTGCAATAACAGAATACTCTAATTCCAGATTCTAAAAGTTCTTCTATATAAGAATAGGTTGCATATTTAGCTGCAAAAGAATCGCCTTCTTTAGGAATTATTATCTGTACATCTACTCCACTTCTACTCGCTGTTTTTAAAGCCGTAAGAATTTGATCATTAGGTATAAAATATGGTGTTGTAATTTTTATACTTTTTTGAGCATTATTTATAGCCATAAAAATAGCTTCCATAATATATGGCCATCTTGAATCTGGACCACTAGCAACGATCTGTATTGGCAAATTTGCCTTAAAGTTTACAGATGGAAAGTATTTCTCCTCTATATCTATTTCTTGATCTGTCACAAAACTCCAATTTAACAGAAACTGTGACTGTAAGGACTTTACAGCATCGCCTTCAATTTTTAAATGGGTGTCTCTCCAGTATACATCATTCTGCCCGTTACAATACTCGTCTGAAATATTTACGCCTCCCAAAAAACCTACAACACCATCAATAACTGTAATTTTTCTATGATCCCTATAGTTTAGTTTTCTAGTTAGGTTAGGAAACCAAACCGGCATAAATGGGTGTATTTCTACACCACAGCTTTTTAACTGCTCTACATTTGGAGATTTTAATTGATTACCAACGTAATCATACATGACTTTAACACTTACTCCTTCATTAGCCTTGTCGCAAAGTATATTTATAAGTTGTTTCCCTATCTTATCTGCAGAAAAGATATAGTACTCTAAATGTATATGATCTTTAGCTTGTCTTAAAGCTTCAAAAATAGCATCGAAGGTGTTATTACCGTTAATTAACAGTTCTACTTTATTATTATATGTAAGTGGCTTTCTTGGTTTGTTTTGAATGAGTTTTATAAGCTTAGACTGCTTTTCTATAATATCATTTTTCTCTCCTTCAATATCTGTATCATCTACTAAAAGGCGCTTTTCCCATTTTTTAAGAATAGAGTTACTCATAACTTTTTTCTTATCAAACAGTTTTTCCTTTCTGTACTCTTGACCAAAAAAATAGTAGACAAAGATGCCTACAAACGGCAACACAATTAATATTAGGAAATAAGATAACGTCCTAGAAGGATTACGGTTATGCAGCAAGACAAAAAATGCTGTAACCAAAGCCACAGCATAATTTACTATTAATAAAATAATCCAAATGTTATCTTGTATGTATTGCATATAGTTAAGGCGTTGTATAGTATCCTTCTTCTGGAATATCTATAGAGTATTTTTTACGAGAAGAATTATTTAAGTGTTTCTCTCTAAGCCAAGGATTGTGAATCTTTAAGATTTTGTAGTTTATACCAAAACCTTCAGCAAATTTTGTAAAATCTGAAACTGCAGTATCTACTGAAACTTTGTACGTAGGCACTTCTGTATAAAGATCTTTTTCTTGAAAATTGAAACCATATTTTCCTGGGTTGCTTAAAATTTCTTTCAATGCTAAAATTCTAAAAACGTAACGTCCAGTTTCTTCACCAAGTAATAAGTCATAATAACCATTTACATTTTGACGCTCCATTTCTCTAGAAACACCATAATTACCTGCATTATATGCTGCAGCTGCAAGTGTCCAAGATCCAAAACGTTCTTTAGATGCTTTTAAATATTTACACGCAGCTCTTGTAGATTTTTCTATATGGTAACGTTCATCTACATTATCATTTACTTCTAAACCGTATTCTTTACCTGTTTCTTTTAAAATTTGCCAGAACCCTGTTGCTCTAGCAGGAGAAACAGCCTGTGTTAATCCACTTTCTATCACTGCCAAGTACTTTAAATCTTCTGGCACACCTTCTTCTTTTAATATTGGTTCTATTATAGGAAAGTATTTATTAGCTCTTTTAAAAAGTAAAAGACCGTTAGACTGCCAATAGGTATTTACTAAAAGTTCTCTATCCATACGCTCCTTAATATCTGGATTTTGAACCGGAACAGGTTCTCCCGCAAAATTTAAATTATCTGGAAGTGGTAGAGCGTATACATTATAATCATTTACAACTTTTACTTCTGTATTTTCATTCTTAGGAGCTGTAGGCGCATCTTGAACAGCTTGTATACTTACACCAATTACTGCTATTACTCCTATTCCTGTTAAAATTGATTTTAAAATCTTCATCTGCTTACTTTTTTTGATAAAATTAATGATAATTAAGCACAATAGTACATTAGCACTTGTGTTAATGTCTATTAATTTTTAAGTCTATTTATGCTATTTTCGTGACTTATAATCTGTACTATGAAACTATATACCTCTTTTTTATTTTTATTGCTATACACGGTAGCTTCTTCTCAGATTATTGGTAAAGTTACAGATGCCAGGAGCGAGCCACTTCCTTTTGTAAATATTTATATCGATAACTCCAGTACAGGCACAACTACCAATAAAGATGGTAATTATGAATTAAATATAGATGCTCTTGGTACATATACCATAAGTTTTCAATTTATAGGATATACTCCAGAAAAGAAAACTGTACAAGTTTCTAAACTGCCATATATTTTAAATGCTACATTACAGGAAGAAACTACAAGTTTAGATGAAGTTGTTTTAAACTCTGGTGAAAATCCTGCCTATAGGATTATTCGAGAAGCTATAGCAAACAGGAAAACAAACCTTGCTAAAACAAATGAATTTACTGCCGATTTTTATTCCAGAGGCTTATGGCGAATTGAAGATGCTCCAGAAAAAATACTTGGTCAGGAAATTGGTGATTTTAATGGTGGCTTAGACTCTACAAGACAAGGCGTTATTTACTTAAGTGAAACCATTAGTGAAATTAAATATAAAGCTCCAGATAATTTTAAGGAAAATATTGTGGCCTCTATTGTAAGTGGAGATGACAATGGATTTAGTTTAAACACTGCTCAAGAAAGTAATATTTCTTTTTATAACAATACTATAAATCTTAACACACAAGTAATTTCACCAATTGCAGACTATGCTTTTAACTATTACGACTACAAGCTAGTTGGTGTATTTTATGACGATTTAGGACATTTAATTAATAAAATAGAAGTTATCCCAAAACGCCAAAATGATCCTGTATTTTCTGGGTTAATTTATATTTCTGAAGATACTTATGAAATTTATGGTACAGCATTAAATATTACAGGAAAAGCAATTCAAATTCCTTTTATTGAAACCCTTGTGTTTACACAAAATTTTAAATATTCCACTATTGATTCACTTTGGTTAAGAACGTCTCAAGTAGTCGATTTTAGTTTTGCTTTTTTTGGGGTTAAAGGAAATGGAAGGTTTACCGCTGTTTATAGTAATTATGATTTTTCACCTCAATTTGATTCTAAAACATTTGGTAGTGAAATATTAACATATGAATCTGAAGCTAACAAAAAGGATTCGATTTTCTGGAAAGGTGTAAGACCAGTACCGCTTACAGATGAAGAACTAACAGATTACATTAAAAAAGACAGCATACAAGAAATACGTGGTTCAAAAACCTATTTAGACTCTGTAGATCGAGCAGAAAACCGTTTTAAAGTTTCAGATGTACTTTTTGGCTATCACTATAAGAATTCGTTCAAAAAATATGATTTTGATATAAGTGCTCCAATAACAAATATACACTACAATACAGTGCAAGGTTGGAATGGCTCACTCACTGCTAGCTTTCAAAAAAATCAAGAGGAATTTAATCGAAAATATTGGCGTTTGTATACAACTGGTAATTATGGTACATCAGATGAGAAACTTAGGTTAAAAGCAGGATATCAACAAAAATTTAATAATACATCGAGACCTATTCTTTCACTTGAAGCAGGAACAGAGACACAACAGATAAACTCCGAAGAGCCTATTAAACTTATAGTAAATGATGTTGCTAGTCTTTTCTTTGAACGCAATTATTTAAAAACATATGAAAGGCAATATGCACAAATTGGTTATTCTCAAGAATTAATTAATGGATTAAGATTTTATGGAGGCGCTAGTTATGAACGTAGAATACCTCTATTTAATACTACAGACCAAACATTTTACCCAAGAGAAGATGAGCAATTTACAAGTAACAATCCATTACAACCTTTAAATGAAGATTCCGCTCCATTTGTTGAACATAATATTGTAAAAGCAAGCCTTAATGCCCAACTAGTTTTTGGACAGAAATACTACAGCTATCCTGATGGCAAATACAATACTAGACCAGACAAATATCCCGTTTTGTTTCTTGGCTACGAAGGTGGTTATGGAGCTACTGTAAGTGATTATAATTTTCATCATCTTAAAGCCAGACTTGCACAAGCTTTTAATATTGGAAATAAAGGTAGATTTGGATATAACCTAAGAACAGGTACATTTTTAAATGGTGAAGCTATTAGTTATTTAGATTTTAAACATTTTAATGGTAACCAAACAAGAATAGGTACCAGTAATACATATCTTAATAATTTTAACCTATTACCATATTATGCTTTAAGCACTAATGATACATATTTTGAAGGTCACTTAGAGCACGATTTTAAAGGCTATATTTTAAATAAAATACCTTTAGTAAACACATTGGGCTTTAGCTTGGTACTAGGCGCGCACACACTAAATACAACTCAAAATAAACCTTATACAGAATACTCTGTTGGGTTTGATAATGTTGGTTTCGGGAAATTTCGTTTTTTTCGGGTAGATTACGTTACTAGCAATATAAATGGTAATAAAGAAAGTGCCTTTATCTTTGGACTTAAAGTTTTAAATTTATTGGGAATAGACTAGCGTTTTTATGATACACCAATCTAAATCTTACTTAAAGTTTCTAAGAACATCTAGAAATCAGCACGGCGTTCATTCACCATTTGTGTATCAATTAGTAACACAATGCTTTTATAAACGCCAACAGCATACAGCTTATGAAATTATAAAGTCTTACAAAAAGCGTATTCGAAAGAATAAGGCAACTATAAGCGTTTCAGATTTAGGTTCAGGATCTCGCATATTTAAATCTTCAGAGCGTAAGGTTTCTAAAATAGGAAAGTTTGCAGGTACAAAATTAAAACGCGCCAAACTTTTAAACAGGATAGTTAGATATCTCAATATTTTAAAAGCATTGGAGTTAGGCACATCAGTTGGCTTAGGTTCTGTTGCTATTGCAGCAGGAAATGAAAATACATCTGTATTAACTATTGAAGGTTGCCCAGAAACTGCCAAACTAGCGAAAGACAATTTTAACAGCTTTAACTTTGAGAACATAGAGTTAATAAATGGTGAGTTTGATAACGTGTTACCAAAACTACAATCCACATTCGATTTAGTTTTTATTGACGGCAACCATACCAAAAATGCTACACTACGTTATTTTGAAGCACTTTTACCGCTAAGCCACAACGACACTGTATTTATTTTTGATGATATTTATCTTAATAAAGATATGACAAAGGCTTGGGAGCTTATCAAAAATCATGAAAGCGTTACAGTAACTATAGATACGTTTAAGTGGGGATTTGTATTTTTAAGAAAAGAGCAAGCTAAGGAGCATTTTGTAATAAGGGTGTAACTATCTAGCCCAAATATTATACTTCAAAATGCACCACAATGCTCTTATACCATCCTTCCAATTTATCTTTTTACCTTCTTCATAAGTTCTTCCGTAATAGGAAATTCCAACCTCATAAATTCTAACCTTAGGAATTCTAGAGATTTTAGCGGTAACCTCAGGCTCAAATCCAAATCGTCTTTCTTTCAGTGTTAAAGATTTGAGCATATCTGCTCTAAAGAGTTTATAGCAAGTTTCCATATCTGTTAAATTAAGATTGGTAAACATATTGCTTAAAAATGTAAGAAATTTATTACCTATTGTATGCCAAAAAAACAAGATTCTATGCGGATTACCACCCATAAATCTAGAACCGTATACAACATCTGCATTACCATTTAATATAGGCTTAAGTAATTTATTATACTCTTCTGGATCGTACTCTAAATCTGCATCTTGTATAATGATAAAATCACCATTAGCCATTTCAATTCCTTTATGAAGCGCTGCACCTTTCCCCATATTTTTAGGTTGGCTGAAGAATTGAAATTTTGTCTGCGGGTTGTTCTCTATAAATTCTTGTATCTTAATAGAAGTATCATCTGTAGAAAAATCATTCACTATTACAATTTCTCTATCTAAGCCTTCCGGAAGAGATACATTAACAAGAACTTTTAAAATTATATCTATGGTGGCAGATTCGTTGTAAGCTGGTACAACTATAGAGAGTGTATTCAAAATTGGCTAAGTTTTACAATTGCTAAAGTAAGTGTTTTTTTAGTAATAGTTAAACACCTCATTTAAAGATAAGTGTAACATATTTAAATTAGGCACGTCTATTAATTACTACCAAAACCCAACCTATGAAATCTTCATCTTTCCTTTTAGCATTAATGACACTTTTTATATTTAGCTGTAAAGACAAGCCTAAAACTACTTCTAAGAATGAAAATGCTACTGCTGTTCAAAAATCTATGAATACTAATGCTTCTCGATTTCTGAAGGATGAATCTGTTACTGCTATATCAATAGGCATTTTTAAAGATGGTAATAAATATACTTCTCATTATGGTGAGCTAGATCCAAATACTGGCAATACTCCAAACGACTCAACACTTTATGAAATAGCTTCTGTTACTAAAACAATGACTGGTGCTTTAGTAGCTCAAGCAGTTTTAGAGGGTAAACTTTCTTTAGATGATGATATAAGAACGTTTTTAGATGAAGATTATCCAAACCTAGAGTACAACGGCACTCCTATTAGAATAAGAGATTTATTATCTCATACCTCAAGATTACCTGGCAACAATAAAGGCATTGCTGAAATTATGCAGACAATTAATGATAGTACTGCTTTTAAGTTTAATGCTATTGAAATGGGGTATTCCCAAGACGATTTCTTCAATTATCTACACGAGATAAAATTAGATACGTTGCCTGGTCATATTTACAGTTACTCTAATCTTGGCGCTAATCTTACAGGTCATATTTTAGAGCAAGTAAATCATAAGTCTTATGATAATTTGTTGAAAGATGTTTTATTTGATAATCTTAATATGAATAACAGTAAGCTTAAGTTAACTAAGCTAGACTCTTTAAATTTAGCTCAAGGTTATAATGATAAACGTACAAAAATGCCATTTTTACCATTAGGTAAAAATCTTTGGGGTGCAGAAGGTGGCGTTAAATCTACTGTGCCAGATATTTTAAATTATATCGAGTTTCAATTAGATAGTACAAACGTATTAGCTCAAAAAAGTCACGAAAAAGTTTACACCTTTAGTGACGCTGAGTATATGGCCTATTTCTGGCCTGTAGAAAATCATCCTATCCACGGTATTTATTATGAACATCATGGTGGCGCTTTTGGCTTTAACACTTTTGTTTATGTATATCCTAAATATAATATGGGTGTTGTAGTTACAACCAATACTAGTGGCGCAAAGGCATCTAATGTGTTAGATAATGTTGTTTTAGGTTTGGTAGATGATCTTAAGCCTTTTGGAAAAAAATCTATCACTTATGCTATAGAAGATAGCATTAATACTAATGTAAACGATGGTGTGACTTATTATAAAGAATTAAAAGAAAACAAACCTGAAGTTTATGACTTTTCAGATGAAAATTCATTAAATAGTTTAGGATATAGAGTGCTTAGAAGTGGAGATACTCAAGGTGCCATTAAAATATTCACCCTTAATACTGAAGAGTTTCCTGAGTCATCTAATCCTTTTGATAGTTTAGGTGAAGCATATTTAGAAGAAGGAAATTATCAAATGGCATTAAAAAATTATAAAAAAGCATTGTCTCTAGATCCTAACGCAACAAATGCTAAAGAAATGATTACAAAAATTGAAGCCTTAGTAAATGCTTCTTAAAGGTTAACCTCTAATAGCTTTCCTTTTCCGTCTATCTCTATATCTGTAATGCAAGCAGGAATTAATAAGGTCTCACCAAATTTTATAGAATAGTTATATTCTTTGTAAGTAACTATAAAAGAACCTTCAACACTCATAAGTATTACAAAGGAGTCTAAATTAGAGAAATCTCTCTTTAGATTTCCATTCATTGCCAAGATGTTGGTTTTAAAGTATGGCGTATGTATTAATTTAGAAGATGCATTTTCTTTAATTGAATAGCTCGTTTTATAAGAATCTTTTACATCAAAATCAATAGCATCCAAAGCTTGCTCGGTATGTAATTCTCTTAGCTCTCCAGTTTTAGCATCTACTCTATCGTAGTCATAAATTCTATAGGTAACATCAGATGTCTGTTGAATTTCAGCTAACAATACACCTGCACCTATTGCGTGAACACGACCAGTAGGAATATTAAATACATCGCCTCTAGTGACAGACTCTTTATTTAAGATTTTAGTTATGCTAGATGATTTTAGAGCGTCTTGATACTCTTCTTTTGTTACTACTTTACTAAAACCCACTATTATTTCAGCATCATCCTCGGCATCCATAATGTACCACATCTCATTTTTCCCAGAAGAATCATGACGGTTTTCAGCAAGCTCATTATTAGGGTGCACCTGTATAGACAATGGTTTTTTTGCGTCTATATATTTTAAAAGTAAAGGGAAGTTTGTTCCAAATGTTTTATATACATGAGTTCCCAAAAACTCTGTAGTAAAGGTTTCAGCAAGTTCTTGAAGGCTCATTCCTTTTAGGCTTCCATCTTTTACTAAAGTTTGATTATTCTTAACATCAGAAATCTCCCAGGATTCGCCAATATTAGATTCCTCAAAATTTTTATTTAATGTAGTTCTTAATTTTTCACCACCCCAAATTCTATATTTATAAAGTGGTTTAAATTTAAGTGGATAAAGTGTTGAAGAATCCATAGTAGCTAAAATAGTTTTGCATTATGCAGAAGTACAAATATACAGTATGATTATTGAAAGCTGTAAATTTACTTACATCCTATTGTAACAAATATTATAGGCTAGCGTCCTATTAAAAAAACTAAAGCATGTCCAACGTCATAGAGATTAGGAATATTATTAGAGATTTTCAATTAGGTCAAGAAACTGTTCACGTTTTAAAAGGCATAGACCTAGACATAAAGAAAGGTGAATATGTAGCGTTTATGGGACCATCTGGTTCTGGAAAATCTACACTTATGAATCTTTTAGGCTGTTTAGACACTCCTACAGATGGTTCTTATACACTTAACGGAAAAGATGTAAGCCAAATGACAGATGATGAGCTTGCAGATATAAGAAATAGAGAAATTGGCTTTGTATTTCAAACCTTTAATCTCTTACCAAGAACCACTGCTTTAGACAATGTGGCATTGCCAATGGTTTATGCAGGCGCCACAAAATCTGAACGAAATGAACGCGCTAGTGAGGTTCTTACAGATGTAGGTTTAGCAGACCGTATGGATCATAAGCCTAACCAACTTTCTGGAGGGCAACGTCAACGTGTTGCTGTTGGTAGAGCGTTAGTTAACAAACCCTCTATTATACTTGCAGATGAGCCTACAGGAAACTTAGATTCTAAAACTTCTGTAGAAATCATGGCACTCTTTGATGATATACATAAAGCTGGAAACACAGTAATCTTAGTAACTCACGAAGAAGATATTGCAGAACATGCGCATCGTGTTATAAGACTTCGTGACGGTATTATTGAAAGTGACACAAGAAATAGGTAATTTAAACCACATCATTTTAATTTATAGTTCTTAGGTTGTACTTTTAATCTATGTTAGATTTTTTTGAAAACTTATCGCCACTTACCCAACTCATCTTAGTATTTGTTGGTCTTGCATTTTTATTCCTAATCATATTAGCCAATAATAGAAAGAATAAAAACAAACTAAGCCAAACTAAAAACAGAACCTTTAGAGAGCGATACAAAGAAAGAAGAAACAAAAATCTTTAGAGATTTATACTAGGCTTAACAATTGGTTTTAGTCGCATTTACGTTCTTTGTAAAAACTCTATACCATATCATGCGCACTTCTCTACTCCTTTGTGTATTAGCTCTTATTTTAACTTCATGTAATAACGAACCAAATTATACCGCTCAAGAAATAATTGATAAAACTATAAAAGTTTCTGGAGGTGAGCTTTATAAGAGTGCACAGATTACATTTAATTTTAGGGACAATGTGTATAAAAGCACAAGACAATGCAACAAATTCATGCTAGAGCGTTTTGCTACAGACTCTACAGGGCAAATCACACATGATATGCTAGATAATGATGGTTTAATGCGTTTAAGAGATGGTAAACCAGATAAAGTTCACGATACTCTTATAGCAAAAATTAGTGACGGTATTAACTCAGTTCATTACTTCGCACACTTACCATATGGCTTAAATGATGCTTCTGTAAATAAAGAGTTGGTAGAAGAAACTAGTTTAAAAGATACAGAGTATTACAAAATTAAAGTTTGGTTTAATCAAGATGGTGGCGGTACAGACTACCAAGACGTTTATATGTATTGGATAAATAAAAAACGTTTTACTATAGACTATTTAGCGTATACCTATGAGGTTAATGGTGGTGGTATTAGATTTAGAGAAGCATATAATGCAAGGACTGTTAATGGTCTTAGATTTGTAGACTACAAAAATTACAAACCAAAAACTAAAGACTACTCTATTACTACTATAGATTCTTTATTTAAAAACAACCAATTACAACTTCTTTCTAAAATAGAGACTGAAGATGTTTCAGTTGAGCTGTTAGACAAAGATTGTTAAATTTATTTTAGTTGATCTACAGAAATACTTTGGTGAGAAGCGTGATTCTTAGTTTGTCCGTTTTCAAGTACAATAAATTGTGGCGACTCGTGAAACACCTGAAATTTAGCAGCAATTTCATTAGAGATAGATCTGTAGTTTAACAGGTCTAACATATAGATGCTTGCTTTCTCATCATCTAAATCATACTCACGCTCAAATCCTCTAAGAACCATTTTACTAATACCACAACGTGTAGAATGCTTAAAAATGCCTACAGGTTTCGATTTAGATTCCTCTAGTATTTTATCCAATTGAGAAACATCAGAAAGTAGTTTCCAAGGCACTTCCTTAATTTCTTCTTTTGCAATGTCTCTTGAGCTTTTAAATTTATCGAAGAATCCCATAGTCGTATTTTTATGTAAAATTAATAAATGATTTCCTGCTCTCAACTTTTAGACCTGTAAATTCTTGTTAAACACTAGTGTTTCTATAGTAAAACAAGTTCAAATCCTTACATTTGTAAGAGATAAAGAATAACCAATAAAATAGATATATTATTATGGGAAAAGGATTTTTTCATGTGCCGCCAGCGGTAAATGAACCAATTAAGAGTTATGCTCCTGGATCGCCAGAGCGTGAAGAGGTTTTAAACACCTACAAAGAGTTATATAACAGTACTGTTGAAGTACCTTGTTATATAAACGGAAAAGAGGTTAAAACTGGAGATACTGCTACTATGCATCCGCCTCACGACCATAAACATACATTAGGTACCTACCACAAAGCAACAAGGGAAAACGTTGAAGAAGCTATTGAAGGTTCTTTAAAAGCTCGCCAAGAATGGGCAGATCTTCCTTGGGAACAACGTGCAGCTGTATTTTTAAGAGCAGCCGAGCTTATTGCAGGACCATATAGAGCAAAAATAAATGCCGCTACCATGCTAGCGCAGTCTAAAACAATATTTCAAGCAGAAATAGATTCAGCTTGTGAGTTGATTGACTTTCTACGATTTAACGTAGAATATATGACACAGATTTTTGACGATCAACCAGAATCTACATCTGAGGCTTGGAATCGTGTTGAGTACAGACCATTAGAAGGTTTTGTATATGCAATTACACCATTTAACTTTACTGCTATTGCAGGAAACCTTCCTGCAAGTGCAGCATTAATGGGTAATGTAGCACTTTGGAAACCAAGTGATAGCCAAGTATACTCTGCACAAGTTGTGATGGAAGTATTTAAGGAGGCTGGTGTACCAGATGGTGTTATTAATATGGTAATGGGAGATCCTGTTATGATTTCTGATGTTGCAATAAGTCACCCAGATTTTACAGGCCTACACTTTACAGGAAGTACTAATGTTTTTCAAGATTTATGGAAAACAATTGGAAACAATATACATACTTATAAAACATACCCAAGAATTGTGGGAGAAACTGGTGGAAAAGATTTCATCATGGCTCACAAATCTGCAGATGCTAAACAAGTTGCAACAGCAATTGCAAGAGGTGCATTCGAATTTCAGGGTCAGAAATGTAGTGCATGTTCAAGATGTTACATCCCTAAGAGTTTATGGGCAGATGTAAAAAAATATCTTGTTGAAGATGTAAAATCATTTAAAATGGGATCTCCGGAAGATATGGGGAACTTTGTAACTGCGGTTATACACGAAGGCTCTTTTGATAAACTAGCTAGTTATATAGATAAAGCTAAAGAAGATAAAGATGCAGAGATAATTGTTGGCGGAAACTACGACAAGAGTAAAGGTTGGTTTGTTGAACCTACAGTAATTGTAACAGACAACCCTAAGTATACAACAATGCAAACAGAATTATTTGGACCTGTTGTTACCATTTATGTATACGAAGATGAAGAGTTTGATGACACTTTAAAGTTAGTTGATGAAACATCTATCTACGCTTTAACAGGATCTATATTCTCTACAGATAGACATGCTGCAGCACACGCTACTAAAGCATTACAAAACTGCGCAGGTAATTTCTACATAAACGACAAGTGTACTGGTGCTGTAGTTGGGCAACAACCATTTGGTGGTGCTAGAGCAAGTGGTACTAATGATAAAGCTGGTAGTAAGCTTAACTTATTACGTTGGGTATCTCCAAGGTTAATTAAGGAAACTTTTGTTGCTCCTAAAGATTACAGATATCCTTTCTTAGGTGAAGATTAAAACCTAAGCTTCTTAAATACAAAAAGAGCCTTCAAAATTTGAAGGCTCTTTTTTTATGTTTCATATTCTAACTAAATAGAATAATAGAGATTTATTTTTTCTCTGCTGGCGGCGCATTAAGCTTTTGGCTTGCTTCCATTGAAATTGCAGAGCGGTCAAAAGTTATTTTACCTGCACCGGTTTCTATGACTACAGCACCTAGCTTATCACTAAAATCTAGAATCTTACCGTGCATACCACTTTTAGTAACAATACGGTCTCCTTTTTTTAATTCTTTAGCAAATGCCTTTTCTTTCTTTTGTCTTTTCATCTGTGGTGCAATCATAAAGAAATACACTACAGCGAACATTGCCAATATTGGCAAAAAACTTCCTAAATCTCCCATTTATAATTATTTAGCTTCTGGAGTACCAGCTGCTTTTTTCTTAGGCGTTACAAACGCTTTAATTTTAATTAATTCTTTACCTGCTTCTGTGTTAGCAGTAATGTTAACTGTCTTAACTTGCTGGTTAGGCTTTCCGTTAGAGTTAAACTTTACTAACATTTTACCTTCTGCACCTGGAGCAATAGGCTCTTTAGACCAAGTTGGTACAGTACAACCACAGCTACCTTTAGCGTTTGTTACTACTAATGGTGCTTTTCCTGTGTTAGTAAATGTAAACTCATGCTCTACCACATCACCTTCGTTTATAGTACCAAAGTCGTGCTCAGTTTTAGAAAATTCCATAACTGGAAAATCTCCTGCTTGTGCATCACGCTCTGCTGCTGCTGCAACGTTCTCTTCGTTTACTTTGTCTGCTGCATTTTCTTTACAAGATGTAAACACCATTGCTGCTGCTGCAAACATTACTAAAATTCCTTTTTTCATAATTAGGTATTCTTTTAATGATTAAATTAAGTTTGTTTAAGATGTAAAAATACTAAAAATATCAGACTACATTAAACCGCGTCCCATTTTATTCAATTTTCCATCTGCTTTAAACTCTTTACTTATTTTATCTAAAATTCCGTTTATAAATATGCTACTCTTTGGAGTACTATATTCTTTGGCAATTTCCAGATATTCATTTATTGTAACTTTTACTGGTATCGATGGAAATTTAACAAACTCGCATATTGCCATTTTCATAAGAACAGCATCTAACTCTGCTATACGTTCTTTATCCCAATTTGGTGTTTTTTTAGAAATTTCTGATGTGTATTCAACATCATTAAGAATGGTTTTCTGCATAAGTTCCACAGCAAAATCTCTATCTTCTGTATTTCTAAACAATCTTGGGATACCAAAGGCTACATCGTCTTTTTTAGCTTTTTCTATAAGCTTATAAATAGTTGTGTTTACAATTGGCAAATCATCTAGCCAAGTAAGTTTATGATCTTCTAGGTAATCGTATAACTTTTCATTAGGCGCTATGATTTCACTAAAAAACTCTGCAACAAAATTTCTATCTTCTTTAAAAGACTGCTTATCAGACTCAATATAGTTTTGATAAATCTGGCTATTTCTTAGAGACTCCCAAATAATGGTTTTATACTCATCATCTCTTGACCAGTTGGTAAGTTTTCTGTCTGTAATAAGATTGTTAAAATACTCACTAGCATCTAATCGCTTTAAAAGTTCATTATTAATAAACTTTCTGTTTGGTGTTTTCTCTTCCTCTGTCGCCAAGTGCATTTTAGAGGTTTTTTCTAAATAGGATTCTGCGTGGTTTCGGGTTTCAATCATTAAGTTCAACATAAGAAGGAAGAGGTCGTACATATCCTCCATACTTTTCTTCAGGAACTTTTCTTCAGCATTTAAATTTTGATTTTCAGACTGCTCGTATGCATATAAGGATTGCATAACTTTTACCCGAATGTGACGTCTTGTAAGCATAATAATTCAAAAGAGCATTAATAAATAAAAGGGCGAAATCCTTAGTGAATTTCGCCCTGCAAAATTATGTATTTTTAGAAGATTTTACCCTTCGTTTTCCATTTTTCTAGTCGCAATTCTTTGTTGCGCTATTTGCAATGCAGCTGTATGGGTAGTTATCTTATTAACATCTGCAGAGTTAAGTATTTCTAATGTTGTATTAAAAATGTTTTCTGTTTTACGAATAATTTCTTTTTTATCGTACCCTTCTAGTTCTGCATACACGTTAATAATACCACCAGCATTAATTAAGAAATCTGGAGCATAGACAATACCGCGATCTTGCAATATCTTACCGTGCTTATTTTCATCTTCAAGTTGGTTGTTTGCTGCACCTGCAATTACCTTAGCTTTTATTTTATGTATAGTTTCATCATTAACAGTTGCTCCTAAAGCACAAGGTGCGTAAATATCTACGTCTTCACTATAAATATCTGAACCACCATAAATTGAAGCACCATAAGTATCTCTTACATACTCCAAGCGTTCTTGGTTAATGTCACTTATAATTACTTCTGCACCTTCATTGGTAATGTGTTCTACTAAAGATTCTCCAACATGACCAATACCTTGAACAAGTACGCGCTTACCTTCTAGGTTATCATCTCCAAATTTATACTTTGCAGCAGCTTTCATTCCCATGAATACTCCATATGCAGTTATAGGAGAAGGATTACCAGCTCCACCTTTACTTTCTGAAATTCCAGTTACATAAGGTGTTACTTCTCTTACTAAATCCATATCGACTGTTTCCATACCAACATCTTCTGCAGTAATGTACTTACCACTTAAAGAGTGAACGTACTCTCCAAAACTTTTCATAAGCTCTGGTGTTTTCTGAGTTTTAGCATCGCCAATGATAACCGCTTTACCTCCACCTAAATTAAGGCCTGTAATAGCACTCTTAAATGTCATACCACGAGATAGTCTTAGTACATCGTTTAGGGCATCCCATTCGCTTTCGTAATTCCACATTCTAGTTCCTCCTAATGCAGGACCAAGTACCGTACTATGTATCCCGATTATTGCTTTTAAACCCGTATCTTTGTCATTACAGAACACGATTTGTTCGTGATCGTCAAAAGAAAGTTGTCCAAATACTGGTGCGACTTTTTTTAGGTCGCTAGCAGAGATGATATCGTGAGTCATATATAGATATTAAATTATTGTATTTAAAAAAATAGCACGCAAAAATAATGAATATTTCAATGTATAGCTTTATTTGATGTGTTAATTTACAATATTCTCATTCTGAATTCGTTTCAAATCCTTTCATGAAAGAACTTCAACACCTTAACAAGTATTTTTACAAGTACAAATGGCAGCTTATTTTAGGCCTTATAATTACTTTGGTAGCTAAAGTCTTTGCTGTATTAGTCCCAAGATTTATCGGTAATATATCTAATGTTATTGAACAACGTATAAATGGTGGCTTTTCATCAGACTCAACCTATTATGATGCGCTCTTAACCAATATTCTTTTAGTTATTGGCGTAGCATTATTATCTGCTCTTTTCACATTTTTTATGAGACAAACAATCATTGTTGTGTCTAGGCATATAGAGTATGATTTGAAAAATGAAGTTTTTAGACAATACCAAAACCTATCCTTAAACTTTTATAAGAAAAACAGGACTGGAGACTTAATGAACAGAATAAGTGAAGACGTCTCTAAAGTAAGAATGTATGCAGGTCCTGCTTATATGTATAGCGTATCTACATTCGGGATGTTTTTAGTGGCTATTCCTTATATGATTTATCTCTCTCCTACACTTACCTTATATACTATAATACCACTACCTGTCTTATCTTTTGCTATTTACAAATTAAGTAAAGCAATTCATAAGCGCAGTACTGTGGTGCAACAATACCTATCCAAACTAAACACTTTTACACAAGAAAGTTTTAGTGGTATTTCTGTGATTAAGTCTTATGGATTAGAGGCGCAAACCAATACAGGTTTTACAACTTTAGCAAATGACAGTAAAGAGAAGAATATAAACCTTGTAAAGGTACAAGCCTTCTTTTTTCCACTTATGGTATTACTAATTGGTGTAAGTAACATATTAGTGATTTATATTGGTGGCCGTATGCTTATTAATGGTACTATAGAAAATTTTGGAATCTTAGTTCAGTTTCTTCTATATGTAAATATGCTAACATGGCCTGTGGCTGTAATTGGTTGGGTAACCAGCATGATACAACAAGCAGAAGCTTCACAAAAACGTATTAATGAGTTTTTAGTTGAAGAACCTGAAATTAAAAACCTTAATGAAGCACCTTCAAAAATTACAGGTGCCATTGCGTTTAAAAATGTATCCTTTGTTTATGATGATACTGGGATTGAAGCATTAAAAAATATTTCCTTTAAAGTTAGTCCAAATGAGACACTAGCAATAATTGGTAAAACCGGATCAGGAAAGTCTACCCTACTTGAACTTATAGGAAGACTATATGATGTAACAAGCGGTGTTTTAACCATAGACGGAACAGATATAAGACAGCTTAACCTTAATAGTTTACGTAAATCTATAGGGTATGTACCACAAGATGCATTTCTATTTAGTGAATCTATTAAAGAGAATATAAAGTTTGGAAAAGCCGAAGCTACAGATAAGGAAGTAATGCAAGCTGCTAAAAATGCGAGTGTACATAAAAATATTGTAGGCTTTAGTAATGGCTATGATACTGTTCTGGGTGAACGTGGTATTACTCTTTCTGGTGGCCAAAAGCAACGTGTCTCTATAGCAAGAGCTATTATACAGGATCCTAAAATTTTATTGTTTGATGACTGCTTATCTGCGGTAGATACAGAAACCGAAGAAGCAATTTTATCTAACTTATACGATATATCTAAAGATAAGACTACAATTATAGTAAGCCACAGAGTATCTTCAGCAAAAAATGCAGACCAAATTATAGTCTTAGAAGACGGTAAAATACAGCAACAAGGCTCTCACAGTGAGCTTATTAACAAAGATGGCTACTACAAGGAGCTTTATGAGAAACAACTAAGCGAAAAAGAAATCTAAGTTTTTTTTTGCACGTTAGCTTTTTTTTAAGATTTTTGAGACAAATAAAACAATCCATACTATACTATGAGCGATTTCGGAAAGAATGACCATGAAGACATTTATTCTAAAGTATTAAGAGCAGGAAGACGCACTTATTTTTTTGACGTAAGATCTACAAAAGCAGACGATTATTACTTGACTATTACAGAGAGTAAAAAATTCACAAATGACGATGGCTCATTTCACTACAAAAAACACAAAATTTACTTGTACAAAGAAGATTTTGATGGGTTCCGTGAGAACTTAGAAGATATGACAGACTATATTGTACGTGAAAAAGGTGAAGAAGTAATAAGCGAGCGTCACCAAAGTGATTTTAAAAAGGATTATGAAGAAGATACAGAGGTTGTTGAAACCACTTCAAACTCAGAGTCTACAGTAAAGAATTTTACAGACGTTAGCTTTGATGATATTGCTTAATTGCAAAAGGCTATAAAATATTAAAAAACCGCTTCTGCTACAGAGGCGGTTTTTTTTATCTTTAAAGTTCATAAACCTATTATATGCGCTCAATCCTACTATTAGTATTATTTACATCAATTACTCTACAAGCCCAAAAGAATCAACTTTCATTAGATTATTATTTACCTGAAGACGTTACATACAATACGGCAATACCTACACCAGAAGACGTTTTAGGCTATGTACCTGGCACTTGGCATGTAAGTCATGATAAGCTTGTGTCGTATATGAAGGTCTTGGCAAAAGCTTCAGATAGAATTCATATTGAGCAACAAGGTCTCACCTATGAAGACAGACCACTTCTTTTATTAACCATTACTTCACCAGAAAATCATAATCGTTTAGAAACTATAAGACAAGACCATTTAGCATTAACTGAAACAGCTTCGGAGCGCCTAAACACTAATGAATTGCCTGTAGTGGTGTATCAAGGATTTTCAATTCATGGTAATGAGCCAAGTGGTAGTAATGCAGCTTTAGTTGCCGCCTACTATTTAGCTGCAGCACAAGGCCCTAAGATTAATGAACTTCTTAAACATACTGTTATACTTTTTGATCCTAGTTTAAATCCAGACGGTTTACAGCGTTTTGCGTATTGGGCAAATACCAATAAAAGCAAACATATAAATACAGACCCTCAAGATAGAGAATATGATGAAGTTTGGCCTGGCGGACGTACCAATCACTATTGGTTTGATATGAATAGAGATTGGTTACCCGTACAACTTCCAGAATCTAGAGCACGCATTGCTACATTTCATAAATGGCATCCTAATATACTTACAGACCATCACGAGATGGGAAGTAATTCATCATTTTTCTTTCAACCAGGTATCCCTAGTAGGACACATCCACTCACGCCAGCATTAAACCAAGAGCTCACTAAGAATATTGGTAATTATCATGCTAAAGCATTAGATAATATTGGTTCTTTATATTATACCGAAGAGGATTATGATGACTTTTATTATGGTAAAGGCTCTACATTTCCAGACATAAATGGTAGTATAGGTATATTGTTTGAACAAGCAAGTTCTAGAGGTCATGCACAAGAAACAGATAATGGTGTCCTAACGTTTCCATTCACAATAAGAAACCAATTTACAGCAGCCTTATCTACTTTAGATGCTGCTGTTGGCATGAGAACTGAACTTTTAGATTACCAACGTGATTTTTACAAAACCGCTAGATCAAAATCTACTAAGGGTTCTTATGTTTTCGGGAATGAAAAAGATGCTGCATCTGGCTATCATTTGGCTGAAATTTTAAAACGTCATAACATTGATGTTTATGAACTTAAAGAAAACTTTTCTAAGAACGGCAAAACCTTTAAAAAAGCACATAGTTATGTAGTCCCTAAAAATCAGCGACAACAACGCTTGCTTGAAGCTATGTTTGAAACGCGTACAACATTTCAAGACAGCTTGTTTTATGATATTTCTGCTTGGACATTTCCGTTAGCTTTTAATTTAGATTTTATTGAAGAAGCTTCAACCTCTCATTTGGGGCCTAAAATAGATAGTTTAGAAATGCCAAAAGGTGTAGTTACAAAAAGTAACTATGGCTATCTTATGCAGTGGCATCATTACTATGCACCAAAAGCGCTTCAGCAACTATTAGATAAGGACCTAAGGGCGAAAGTTGCCATGAAACCATTTAGTCTAAATGGCAAAGACTATGATTATGGTACCATTTTTATTCCAGTTCAAAATCAAGAATTAAATTCAACAGAACTCTTCACATTCCTTTCAGATGTTTCTAAGAAAAGTCACCTTACCCTAACAGGAGTACCTACAGGATTAACTGAAGGAATAGATTTAGGCAGCAGACAATTTAAGCCGATTTCTAAAACTAAGGTTGCCTTACTTGTAGGTGAAGGCATTACTCCTTATGATGCTGGAGAGATTTGGCATTTGTTTGATACGCGCTACGCTATGAACATCACAAAATTAGATGTGAAAAATTTTAACCGCTATGATTTAAGTAGCTATACCGATATTATTTTACCAAATTCTTGGGGTCGAGCACTAACGCCTAAAGATGCACAACACCTTAAAGATTGGGTTAAGGATGGTGGTACGTTAATAGGATTTAAAAATGCGGCTCGCTTCTATAATTCTGAAAAATTTATGTCTCTTAAGTTTAAACGAGTAGAAGACACAGCAAGCAATATTTCATTTGAAGACCGTAACAATTATTTTGGAGCAAAAGGAATTGGCGGTGCTATCTTTGAAGCTAAACAAGACAGAAGTCATCCTATAAATTTTGGATACAAGAACACTACAATTCCATTATTTAGAAACAGCACTATTTTTATTGAAGCCGATAAAGACAGCTACAACAATCCGTTACAATACACCAAATCGCCTTTATTAAGCGGTTATATTAATGATAAGAATTTAGATGCTTTAGCAGAAACTGTCCCATTTAAACACAATAGATTAGGTAGTGGTCACGTCATACTTTTTACAGACAACACCAATTTTAGAGCATTTTGGTACGGAACAAACAAACTATTGATGAACGCTATCTTTTTTGGTAACCATATGTAAACCCTCACTATGACAACTCAAGACCCACCAATTATCACCACACAGGAATTTAATATCCCTACGGAAAAGCTATGGGAAATTATTACCACCCCAAAACTTATGAGATCTTGGTTTTTTGAACAGATACAAGATTTTAAAGCTGAAAAAGGGTTTAGCACCACTTTTTTAATTGAACATGAGAATAGGCGTTTTACACACCAATGGACAATAATCCTAGTGGATAAGCCAAACACCATAGTTTACCAATGGAACTACAAAGAACACCAAGGCGACTCAACCGTAACCTTTAATATTACGCCCACCATAACAGGTTGCAAGCTTACAGTAACTGCAAAAACACTAGAAGACTTTCCTCAAGACATTCCAGAATTTAAACGTGAAAGTTGCATTGGAGGCTGGCAGTATTTTATAAATGAGCGTTTAAAAGCATATGTAAGCCAATAGTATACTTAAACCTTATCTGTAAGGACTTTATACGTAGGATCTTCTAACACATTCACTTCAATAAGATCTTCTGCGTTTGCAAGAAGTGTTCTACAATCTTCACTAAGATGCTTAAGGTGTACCTTTTTCCCTACCTTTTGATAACGCTCTGTAATTTTATTTAAAGCTTCAATAGCCGACATATCTACAACTCTACTCTCTGCAAAATCTATTACAATTTGCTCAGGATCATTAAGAATGTCAAACTTATCATTAAAGGCTTGAACGCTTCCGAAGAACAGAGGTCCATAGATTTCATAATGTTTTGTACCATCATTAGCAATGTGCTTTCTAGCTCTAATACGCTTTGCATTATCCCAAGCAAACACTAGTGCAGAAATAATAACACCAATAACTACAGCTAGTGCTAGGTTGTGTAAAAACACAGTAACTAAGGTTACTAATACCATCACGAAAATATCTGATTTTGGCATACGTCTAAATGTTCTTAAACTGGCCCATTCAAAAGTTCCTATAGATACCATAATCATAAGTCCTGTAAGAGCTGCCATTGGCAAACGCTCTATAAGACCAGCGCCAAACATAATAAATATAAGCAGCATCACAGACGCTACAATTCCAGACAATCTTGCCCTTGCACCATTAGAAATGTTAATTAAACTTTGTCCAATCATAGCACAACCACCCATTCCTGAGAATACACCAGATAATATATTTGCAGCACCTTGCGCTACGGCTTCTTTATTACCACTACCACGAGTTTCTGTAATTTCATCAACGATATTTAGTGTTAATAGACTTTCAATAAGTCCAACACCAGCAACTACAGCAGCATATGGAAATATAATAGCTAAAGTTTCTATATTAAAAGGAACTGCAGGTAAGTGAAACGGCGGAAAACCACCTTCAATTGATGCAATATCACCAATAGTGCGCGTATCTAACCCAAACACCACCACTAAACCAAAGACTACCAAAATAGCTACAAGTGCAGCAGGAATAGCTTTACTTAGCTTTGGAAGCCCCCAAATAATTAGCATTGTAAGTAGTACCAATCCAAGTAACACATATAAAGACGTTCCTGTAAGCCAATCTCCGCTAGCATCTTTAAACTGCGTAAGCTGAGACATAAATATGATTATGGCTAAACCGTTTACAAATCCAAAAATTACAGGATGCGGTACTAATCGCATTAGTTTACCTAATTTAAAAACGCCTGCAAGTACCTGTATAAGACCTGCCAAAACTACCGTAGCAAAAACATACTCAACACCATGAGATTGCACCAAGGATACTATAACCACTGCTACTGCACCAGTAGCTCCAGAAATCATTCCTGGTCTTCCTCCAAAAATTGAGGTTATTAACCCAAGAACAAATGCTGCGTATAGTCCGGTTAGAGGAGACAGTCCTGCAATAAGGGCAAACGCTATTGCTTCTGGAACTAGTGCCATAGCAACTGTTAAGCCTGAAAGAATTTCTGTCTTATAATTTACCTTCTGTGAAAAATCGAATAAATTGATGATTTTTTTCATGATGCGTTATCTTAATTCTAGCCGTAAATAAGGGCGCGAAATTACAGCATTTTATTCGTTTTAGGTCCTTTTGGCTATTAAATTATTTTAAATAAAGACATAAAAAAAGCCAGGCTTATGTCTGACTTTTAGTTTGTTAAGCGTTTACCCTATGACTTTAAAAAATCAATAAGATATGTATTTAACTCATTAGCATGTGTAAGATTTAATCCATGCGGACCATCTTTTACAACTTTAAATGTATTATCCTTTATACCTTTTGCTGCTTGATTACCAGCAGTTTCAATAGGAACTATATTATCTGCATCACCGTGAACAATTAACGTAGGCACAGTTACATTTTTAAGTTCTGATCTAAAATCTGTATCTGCCCAAGCAATTGCTGCTTGTATGGTTGCTCTAGGAGACGCACTGCTTGCTATGTTAAAATCATAGCCTAAGTTTTGAATTTTCACAGTGTCTTTATTATCTTCATAGTTGTAGAAGTTTTTATGAAAATCATTCAAAAATGCTACACGGTTGCTTTGCAGAGCGTCTAAAATTCCTTGAATATCTTCTTCTGGAACACCATCTGGATTATCGTCTTTTTGCTTTACCAACGGAATGATAGAACTTATTAATGCTGCTTTCGCAATTTTATCTGAACCAAAGTCTGTAAGATATCTTACAACTTCTCCGCCACCCATTGAAAAACCTACAAGTACTGCATCTTTTAAATCTAATTGATTGATTAACTCAGCTAAGTCTGATGCTAGTGTTGAGTAATCATAACTGTCCCAAGGTGCAGATGATCTTCCGAAACCACGACGGTCATAAGATATACAACGGTAACCTTCTTCAATAATCTTCCAACGTTGTTGTTCCCAAGCTTTGCTACTTAGAGGCCAACCGTGGATTAATATTACAGGTTGTCCTTCGCCGTAATCTTCATAAAATATATCTACTGTTTCTTTTTCGCGTTTGTTTGTTATATATGGCATGTTTAAAAATTTTAGTTCGTTAATTATTGTTTAACATCTAATTTAAATGAATAAACAGCACGCCCCAAATATGTGTTTCACTTTAGTAAGGATTTAACGCTTAGTTATAACACATGTTAATGTGTAAATCTCTAACACGCACCACTTTCATTATATTTATTTAACTTACTCGTAAGACTTTTCTTTAAGATTTATTTTAAATTTATGTGTTAACTATTATTATTTTTAAAATGAAAAACGGCAGAGTAAAATTTTTTAACGATACCAAAGGTTTTGGATTTATTACAGATTCTGAAACTAGCGAAGAGTATTTTGTTCACGTTTCAGGTTTAATAGACCGTATTAGTGAAGGCGATCACGTGGCTTTTGATCTTAAAGACGGCAAAAAAGGGTTAAATGCTATAGATGTTCGTGTGGTTTAAAGACTCACCTCTTTTAATTAACAAAGCCCCTAACAGTTGTTAGGGGTTTTGTTTTATCACTTTATTGTTAATACTAACTATAAGTAATGGGCAACTTATATTACAATGTCACCCATAAATTATAATTCCTGATTTACACAATTTCAATTAGCTGCACAGCATTATAGACACCATTGTTAAGTGGGTACTGTGTGGCATTAATAGTTTGAAAGAATGCTACTTTTAAAAAATAGAAGTCATTACCTGTACCTCCAGGAGTATTTGGAAACGTAAATACTAATGAGGTTTCTATATTTTCAATTTGCAAATTCTCTACATTAGAGACAACCACATCACCTACTCCATCTTCAAAATTAAATTTGAGGTGTGCTGCGCTTATCTCTACGTGGGTTGCGCCTTGAGGAACACCCAGATGTTGTAAGGGATTGAACTCTGGAATTTGCACCTCAGATGTAGCGGTATCTAAACTATAGTTAGTTCTGAGGATGCTATTCAACTTTGCATTTTTATTGAAGTCAAAGAATTTTAATAGCTCTTTACCTTCTGTAGTCTGCAATCCGATGTTAACTTTACGCTCACCTCGAACAGATGTGGTGTCTAAGTTCTTAACCTTAGCCAATACTTGTGTTAATCTAGACGATTTATACCTGTCTTTAACATCGAACAGTAATGTAGCTATTGCTCTTCTAAACCATTTACCGCTTGTGGCCACATGCCCAAACTCTTGCCCGTTTTCACGTGTTCTTATGAATGCCGGATCGTTTGCGATTCTATTTTTAGAAACACCACTTTTGGTTTTCACTAAGTAACTCCCATCTGGTCCTTTGTAGAAGGTCATTCCATCTAACGTGCCTTCAATTTTTAATAACGATTTTAACTTTGCCATGTTTTTGTGTTTTATGAGACTTTTGTCTCTAATTATTAATCAACTCTAAAAGTTTGCCTTAGCCCTAGCCGTTTAAAAAGTGGTATACCTAATTCGTCCTTTTAAAACCGCCTAAGCATTTTTAGACTTACTTCTTGTTTACAAACTTAGGGGTATTTTTTAGTGCCATATTCGCTTATTATACTGACCGCTAAACTTTTATAATCTTCGTGCTATTTTAGGTTTTTACCATTTCTGTACGTTTTTAAACACTTGAGTTCGTTTTATTACAACTACACGCCTATGTCTTATATACAGTTCCCATACTTAAGGTATACTTGAGATAGGGTTGGGGATTAGGGAATAGGGATTAGTTGATTGTTGATTGGGGATAGTTGAGTGGTGATTGGGGATTTGGGAGTAGGGATTAGGGATTAGAGATTGTTGATTGTTGATTGTTGATTGTATTATTTATAAATGTAGAGTGTTGCTAGTTTTCAACAGTCTAGTTAATAACTAATTCTGTATTTTATTAATTATTAGTTGTTTATGAATATTAGACAATGTAATCTTCTATTTTTCATAAATCCCTGTAATTCTACGAGTTGTTGATTTTAAAGGAGATTTGTAGGTTTGGAAAAACAACTGATATGGCATCTAAATTGCGTTTAATTACCACCCACGATTTATGCTTATACAAGCACGTTAAATTACGAGCCGCTCAAAAAGAAATGGTTCGAATAAAAGATTTTCATAATAAATTAAAACATCAGCAGGTTACTAACCTTGATGCCGCAGATTATTATGGTATACCTCTCTCCCTTTTTGAATCTTCCTTAGATCACTAACCCTTTAGTATGGCAACAACAACTGACATTGCACTACGCATTATAGATGCTCGAGATTTGGCTGACTTGACCAAATCTAGCATGTCAACTGCCTATACGCTATTAAAATCGATAAGAAAGCATTATGGTAAAGAATCACATCAGCTTGTATTAAATACTGAAGCCGCTGCATATCTTGGAATTGAAGTTAGAGCGTTTGAGAGAATTTTAAATGGGGTGTGATTGGGGAGTGGTAAGTGGGGATTGGGGATTAGGGATTTGGGATTAGTTGGTTGTTGGTTGTTGGTTGGGGGTTGGGGATTTGGGATTGGGGATTTGGGATTAGTTGAAATATAAAATGTAAAACTCAAAATTTAAAATGTAAAAGAAGATTACATTAAGGATCTGAAATAAACAGTGTTTAGGTTGTGGGATATAGCTCTTCTATAAGGGATTTGATGATTTTGTAATTTTGTTGGCGTTCTTTACTATTTACTTTACTTAATGGTTGATTGATTTGAAAGATATTATCGTGTTCACGTTGGCTATTATACCACTCTAAAAATGGTGCAGGATCTGCCAAAATTTTATACTCCTCTCTTTCATTACTTCTCATATTTCTATAAATAAAGGTTAACATGGTTTGGTTGTAAATGCCTTTACTATAATATTTGAATAATTTATAGCCTTTATACCCTGAAAATATATGTTTTGGATATTGAAAATACTCTGGGCTGTCTTTAATTAAGTAGTCTCTCTCAGCAGGATCTAGTAATCGGTTGGCAAATTTTGTTATTTCTAAATACGGCATTGGAATGTAGCCTTCTTCCCACATAAACTGCCGTTTGCGCTTTTCCACTTCCATTAACAACCAATTTTTAATCAGTTTTTTATATACTACCAATTCCTTTGGGTACTCAATAAAAATAATTGGAGATGCCAACTCTTGAAGGTCAAGTGACTTATTAATGATCTCAATGACCTCTACACTATTAGGTATTTTATTTTGTAATAAACTTTCATAATACAGTTTATCGATGTCTATAAAAACCGTATAGAATGTTTTTTGATAGGTATCAATATTGATAAAATCGCTACCAATTTTAGGGGTAGCATAATTTTTAAAATCAATATTTGATTTTTTGTTTTTATAGGAATTGTTATAAAAGAAAAAGCTAATGTTTTTAATTTTAACATCACTCATTACCAAGAAATTAAAATAAGAGTATAATTGGTCACTCTTTTCTTTTAATAACTCGGCTTGCTTTTTTTCATCTTCATAAAATACATCCCAGAATTTAAAACTAGCGCCTTCATCATCTCTATAATATCGGAAATACTCTACATTTCTTCGTTGCATTACGCTGTCAAAAAGTTGCTGAACGATCTTATTATCTTCTAGCCCAAACCTCCCTATGTCTTTGTAATCTTTAAAGTATTTTTCGAAATCATTTTGTTTATATGCCTTATTTACAAATGCAATCATATAAAATGACCAGAATTCATTACTATTCTCCGGCAAGTATTTTAAGCGGTCCTCAAGAGTTGTTTCTTCAATGTATTTTATTTCCATCGTAAGCTAATTGCGTGTGTCTTAAAACGTACTATTAGTACTGAAGATACATTATTTCTATAAAACTCTAGGTTTTAGGTTTTCGCAACTACTTTAGAATATTATTTAGAAATAAGCGTTTAGATTGGGGATGGCTAGATTTTCTTAACACTAGAAATTTTATATCATTATAATTTACGCTATTTCTGTAATGGTTTTGCTGGATTCCCTATCACAGTGCTATAATCTGGGACATTTTTGGTTACTACAGCTCCTGCGCCAATAGTAACCCATTTACCAATATTTAAATTTGGTAGTATTACTGCACCTGCTCCCACGTGTGTACCTTCTCCTATTTTTACACCGCCAGTAACCGTTGCATTTGGCGAAATATGAGTATAATTTTCAATTACTACATCATGTTCTACTACAGCTGCTGTATTTATAATGCAATGCGTTCCGATAGTAGCATCTGCATTAATAACAGCATTGGGCATTATAACAGTTCCCTTACCTATAGACGTTAACTTAGATATAATGGCCGAGATATGACTAATTGCCTCTGCAACTTGCACTTGTTTATTTTCTACTATTTCTTTTCTGATTTTGTTATTTCCAATAGCAATAATTGCTGAATGTTTAGTAAGTAACTTAGTATTTACACTCCTTTTGATTTGCCAACCTAAAAGTTCAATTAACTTTTCGTTATCATCAAATATGTAACCTATAGTTTTATTATCTATAGATTTAATAATATCTATTATAACTTTTGCGTGACCGCTTGCGCCATAAATATTTAGTTTTTGATTTCCCATTGTCATCCCTTATTTTTATGTGTTTACATACCCTGGAAATACTCTTGAATATATTTCAATATTTTAAAATATATTGTATTTCAAAGCACCTCCAATACTATAGACATTTTTTTTATATGAATTATAATCGACACCAACTGATAAGGACATTAAAAACTTATTAGAAATTAGGTACGACCCATTTATATAAGAATATAAACTTTTTTGTTTAGGGTTAATTGGTGAACTATATGTGCCTAATCGTTCTAGAATAGATCCTTTAATTGTTATTTCTAATTTTCTAAAATCTAACTTAGCACCAATATGATGGGCTTTTACTCGATTATTTCCCGAGCCATTTTCTATTGTGTTAGGTGTTATAAATGGTATCCCAATTACTCTATTTTTATACCGCCACCCTGTTCTGTAAAAACTATTACTAAAGTAATTATCCCGACCACTTATTCCAGTTGAACCACTTTGATTTAGTGTATACACATACTCATATAATATTGATGATAACCAAGACGCTTTGTTCGTTAAATTAACACCCCAAATGCCATCAGGAAAATTTTTAAATGCAGACCCAGAACCATCTTCAAATAAATGTTGATGGTATAACTCTAATTTAGAATTTTTAAATTTATAGCTGTATTTGATATCATAAAGCCCTAAATGGTTTCCAAGGGCGTTTACTTTCTCTCCATCTATTGCATTTTCGTCTCCAGCTTTCTTTGCAAAAAATATATCTATAAAATCGGAAACCCCACTTGGTGCTTTTCCAAAAGCTTCAGTGTCTCCTGCCCATTGTACATAATGTTTAATTCCTAACTGTAATTGGCTTTTTTTATTAAATTTAATAAAAGCACCTAAACTTTTGTAATGAATTTTAGCACCTTTAGCATACCTATCATTACCAAGCTCATAATGACCTATCCCCCAATTTAAAGCTATAGCCTTCGTGATTTTTATTGGTGTGTTTGCTTTTAAAAGTAGCCCAGGAATTGCTCTAGTATTTCCTGACCATAATATATTACCGTTACTAGATGATAAGCCATTATACTTAATATTTGGATGTTTTGCACCTAATGTTGCATTAAGCCATCTGTTACTATAATTTATGTACAACTGATCTATTTGAAATTTACTCGCTGCTTGATTTACATATTGGACATTGGCACCACCTGAAAAATTATGTTTTGTAGCAGTATCATAGTTAAATTTATAATCGGTCGACACCAAAACATTAGTGCTATCACTTATTCTTCCTCTTTGGTTGTGCGTAAACCAATATGGCAATTCCTCTGTATTTGAATAAAAACTTTTGATTTGAGAGATTACTGCGTGCTCACCAGTTTGACCAAATGATTGTAGTGTACCGCACACGATACTTACTATTATTACTATACACTTATTATTAAAATTTTTGATATCCTCTATTTATTGTTTATCTAAACTTTTATACTCTTGTAGTAATGCCTTCCAAAACACCTTTCGTTCATATTTCTCTTGTATTAATTTTCTAGCGTTGACTCTTAATTTATTAAATAGTATTGGATTTTTAATTAGAACGATCATTGCATCTGCTAAAGCATCAGTGTTTTTTTTAGGAACTATAATTCCGTTTAAATTATCTGTAATGATTTCATTACAGCCATTTATATTAGTTACAATGCAAGGTAACCCCATGGCACTAGCTTGTAATACTACATTTGGAAAGCCTTCTCTATAACTTGGAAATGTTAGCATGTCGCTAATTGCAAACCATGGACGTACATCTTTTTGAAACCCTAAACTGATTATATGTTGATTACTCTTTATTATATTTAATGTTTGCTTGTGCAATGGGTCTAAATCAGACTCCAAAGGGCCTACTAATAATAATTTTATATTTTGATGATTTTGTTGAAGTTTATTAAAAGCGGTTATCAGTTCATTAATCCCTTTATCTGACACTAGACGACCGACAAAAATAAATACTTTATCAGTTTCTGATATTCCTAATTTTAGTTTGAGTTCGTTTTTAAACGTCTTTGTATAACGATCGGGGTCAAAATAAGTTGTATCAATACCATTTGAACTCCCATTACCAATTATTTTTAATTTTGAAGGTTTCGTGAAATTTTCTTTTAAAATAACATCCTGAAGTCCTTTAGAATTCGGATACACCTTTGTTGCACAAGCGTAAGTCAATTTTTCTACAACATTTAGAACTTTTCGTTTAATGCCAGTGGCTTCCATCAATGGTAACCCTGCAACAGTATGCAGCCTATGAGGCACTCTAGCTATATACGCTGCAAGCATTCCTACAATACCAGCTTTAGGTGTATGTGTGTGTACTATATATGGTTTGTTTTTTTTGAGAAATTTAATAAGTTTCCAAACCGCCAAAAGGTCTCTAACCGGCGTTATTTTTCTTGTAAGATTTATGGAGAACGTTTTCACATTTTGATTTTCACCATACTTCTTTAAACGGTTTTTATCTGAAGAAATAGCAGTTACCTCAAAATAATCTGACATAAAGTTAAGCTGATCCTCTAGTAGCTTTTCTAAGGATATAGGGACTGTAGTAATACGGATTAATTTATGCATTACTATACAGTTTTTTCGATTAAATCCTTTATATTATTTAATACAACTCTATGTTTACCGCTACTCTCAACATTTATACTATTGACATAATTAATATTAAATTCCATGTTATCACCAACTCTATCTCTCCAATTTTTTTTGAACAGTTTTTCTTCTTCGTTGTTATAAATACTCTTATCGATAATAATGTTAAAATTCAAACAGTTTATTTCATTTTGAATAATTTGATATGAAATAATGCCTTTAACATCTTTTATAGCGTTTGCTATATTTACAATATTTATTTTACCATTTTCTGGTGAATAAACATAGTCTGCTACTCTCCCATTAATTGACTTTACGATAGGATTGTTATTTCCGCAGCTGCAGATTAAATTTTGGTTTTTCAAGGTAATAGAATCACCTATATCATAACGTATTAGTGGCGTACCTTCTGTAGTAAAAGAAGTTACTACTAACCTTCCTGTGGTTGAAGGGTTATTACATTCGTCTAATACTTCGAATACACCGCTTTGTAATTCTAAATGTAAGTTACCATTTTTACATTCAAAAATGAATGGTGCTCCTTCGGAAGATGCATATTGATTATAAACAGCAGTATGGAAGAATTTTTCAATTAACTCTCTCATTTGTTTAGTCAAGTTTTCTGCAGTAGGAAAAACTGCTTTAACTGTATTATCAGGAAATAAGTAATTATTATCTAAACCATAACGTGCTATTTCTGCTATGGTTGATGGAAACCCAACAAGATATTTGGGTTTAAATTTTATTAAATTTTCTACATAATATTGTAAAAAATTATTTTTTAAATGGAATGTTGAATAATATTTCGTTTTATTAAAATAATCATATTTCCAAAACTTTTTTTCATTTACATCCTTTATAGTTAGAATTTTTTTACCTGAAAACCAAGCAGTCTTTTTTCCTAATTTATAACCAAATCTAGATCTAAAATCATCCAAAAGTGCAAATCGTTCTTGTAGGTTTACTTCTTTATAATGCACTTCCAAAGATTTTCCAGTTGTACCACCTGTTTTTGAACTAACTAGTTTTTTCCTTGACTTAATTGTGATATCATTAATATTAGTTCGAAATAGCTCTTTATCAATTATAGGCAAGCGTTGTATATTATCTAAATCTTGAGGATTTTCTATATCACTATAAAGTTTTCTATAAAATTCTGAGTTTGCTATAGCTTGTTCAATAAAATTTTTATAGCGAGATTTTTGAGATCTTAATAAATCTTCACGTGATAAGCTCCTATTCAATTTATATAAGTCTCTAAAGGCTTTATATTTCCCTCCATAACGTTTTTTGTAAGCTAAAATATTATAACCACTGACAAATAAATTCTGAATGAAGTGTGGTGAACAATCATATATTTTATCTAACATAATATGTCTTTTAATTGTGGGTATATTCTCTCTAAATTAAAATCTTTCGATCTATCATACGCCAATTTAGCATAGTAATCTCTCTCTGATTTATTATCATAAAAATATTCGATTGCTTTAGCTAATGCAATTGAATCATTAATATTAATTAATATTCCATATTTCGCTAAATAAAATTCTCCCTTCTTAATTACAATTGTTTCATTCTCGTTTAAAATTTCTAAAGGACCAGATTTACAATTTGTTGATATCACAGGTAAGCCTACAGACATAGCTTCGAGTAAAACATTAGGAAAGCCTTCTGAATTTGATGTTAAAATAAAACAATCTGATTTAAGTAAATAATCATCTACATTCTTAACCTTTCCAACAAAATTTATTTTAGAATCAAGATTTGATGTTTTAGATTTAAATTTTAGTTTTTCCATATCAACCCCATTACCAACAAAATAAAGTTTACAATTAAATTTTATATTCGCTAAAGCATTAATTAATAAAGATTGATTTTTTATAGCATATAATGACCCTACATTTATTAATGTATAATCACTTGGTGCCTCCGTACTATGTGAGGTTTTGAATGTTTTTTTAATAACTGGATTGTAAATTACATTCATCGGTAACTTTACTCCAAAATTTTCATTAAGATCTTTATTTATTTCATAAGAATTAGAAAATAACACATCAGCTTTATTATAAAGCTTTGGTATTAAAAATTTATAGAGTTTTAATCTATAAGATTTTGAACTATATGCGATAGAAGGATAACAGCGTTCGCTAATAATAACTTTTACATTTTTATTAAATAACTTAATAAGACCATTTAATAAATTAGGCCTTGTTAATAAGGATAATGATATTTCTATATTATTTTGTTGTAAAAAACGATTATATAAAAAAACTAATTTTGGAAATAAAAATATCTTACTAATTAAATTCAAGTTAGTATTAGAATTCAATACAACAACATTAACTTCCTTTGGAATTGTAAAGTGAATTATTTCATTAAATAAAACTAAATTAACCTGATAATCATTTATCAGGTTAGGTAATAATAAACTAACAAACTTCTCTGCTCCACCACTACCAAAGGTTATTAAAAGAATTGATACGTTTTTTTTAATAGCTTTAAATTTTATTTTTTAATAAATCTATTTTCATTTTGCTCAAGTAAGTGTTTTTTCTTAGAATTATAATCTAGTTGTTTTGACTTTAGATTGTATGGTAAAACTTTAATTTCAAATTCTTTGAGATTACCGATAACTTTAGCTGGATTCCCAGCGACTATGGAATTTTCTTTAACGCTTTTTGTTACAACAGAACCAGAGGCTATTATTACATTTGATTCAATAGTAACGCCAGGCATAATTAAGCAATTATTACCAACATAAATATTATTTTTAAGAGTTACTTTTCCAAAAAAATCTAGATCCGGGTATTTCTTTCTTAAGGGCCAAGCGCCACCGTGTGTAAAGATTTTTGTCCCATTAGTAATTTGAACATGATTTCCTATTTCAATAAGGTATGGTTCTGAACCAAATGATACATTTTGAATATTACAATTTGCACCTATTTTAACACCTAAAGATTTTGCATAATTCTCATGGCTTAAAATCTTTTTTTTTAAAAAGTTTATTATTTTAATCATAAATCTTCTTGTTTATAGTAACGTTTGAACCAAAGAGCTAAAATATATAATTTCCATATATTACTTGAATGATCAATTTTATTTTGATAAAATTGATTTAATTGATGTTTAAAAAGTTTTACATTTAAATTTGGAACCCTTAAAAGAAATTCATCATTTAGTTCTTTGAGAACATTTTCCTTGAGATCACCTTGAAGCCAATTAAAAAGGGGAATACCAAAACCTTTTTTAGGTAAATCAAATAAATGTTTTGGTAAGTATTCGCTTAGTATGTCTTTTAATATTTTCTTTTTATTCCCTTTATAATATCTATAACCAACAGGCAAGGACCTTGCAAATTCAATAACTCTATAATCTAAAAAAGGGCTTCTCACTTCCATAGAGTAAGCCATGCTGGCCCTGTCAACTTTTACATTACTGTCATTTTCAAGCCAAAGTTTTATATTTAAATCGGCCATTTTTTGATAAGGGTTATTGGATTTTAATTTATAGTTTTCATAATGACTAAACCATTTAGTTTTTAAATCTTTTTTTTGTAAAGTTTTAAAACTTATAAAAATGTTTTCCGTAAAACCATCAGTACTAGATTTAAAAAGTGATTTTAATCTAGCTTTATTATATCTAAATATATAATCTAAAGGAAGTCGAGCCATCGCAGCCCTACACCATTTGGGTAATTTATTTACTTGTATTTTATTTGATAGGTAATCAAAATTTCTATACCCCATGAAGCTTTCATCTCCACCATCTCCAGAAAGTGCAACTGTTACATCTTCTTTAGTGTTTTTACACAATAAAAGTGACGGCAATGCAGAACTATCTGCAAAAGGCTCATCATACACTTCAATTAATTTAGGTATTAAATCCAACAAGTCATTAGTAACCAAATGTTTGACTTTATGTTTTGTTTTTAAAGCCTTTGCAAATGCAGTAGAAGTACTACTTTCGTCAAATCTCTTTTCATTAAATCCAATTGTATAAGAACTAACTTTTCTCTCTGAAATACTTGCTGCAATACTAGTGACTAATGCTGAATCAATACCACCAGATAAAAAAGTTCCTAAAGGTACATCTGATTGCATTCTAATTCTAGTTGCATCAACAAGCAATTCATGCAATTTATTTTTTGCGTCATTATAGGATATTTTTAAAGTCTCAGTTTTTTTTATATCCCAATATTTATCTATAAGTATTGCCTTTTTTGTTAAATCTATAATCATTTTACTCCCAGGTTCTAATTTAAAAATATTTTCAAATATTGAAAAAGGAGATGGAACGTATCCACAATCTAGGTAAACCGAAATAGCAATTTCAGAAAGTTTATTATTAGAATCTAACAGAGGTTGAATTTGACTGCATATTTCAAATTTATTATCCAAATATTTATAATAAAATGGTTTTACACCTAACCTATCTCTGGCGCAAAAAATAGTATCTTTTATACTATCATATATAACGAAGGCAAACATACCATTTAGTTTATCTAAAACTCTCTCACCCCATTCATAGTAACCAATTAATAATACTTCAGTATCACTTTCAGTGTAAAAAGTATAACCAATATTTGCTAGTTCTTTTTTTAAATCATTAAAATTATAAATTTCTCCATTGTATGAAATTGATAAATTTTTATAACTAAATGGTTGATTCGATCTAGAATCTAAATCTAATATTGAAAGTCTTAAATGAGCAAGTTTAACTTTATTGAAAGTTTTCATCTCATAATTATCTGGCCCTCTAAATTCAATTGACTTTAATTTGGCTTGAATTTCAGAATTTTTGAAATTCATATTTGTAGCGTATATACCGCACATATTATTGAAATAAAAAATTAAGATATTGTTGGCTTATAATATTGATGCTAAAATCTTTAGATCTTTTTTTAATGTCTGGATGTTTTTTTCTACTCAATGATTTCTCTATAGCTTTAGCTAAAATTTGAGGTTTATTTAGTGGTACCAATTCACCAAATTTTCCATTACACAGGATTTCTCTTGGTCCTCCTAAGCAATTAGTTACAACAACTGGCACACCAGCAGCCATTGCTTCTATTATAACGTTCCCAAAACCTTCTTGAGTAGACGTTGATATAAATAAATTAGATACTTTTAAATATGATTCTGGGTTATCAACAAATCCAAGCAAACTAACGTTCTTATTTAAATTCAATAAATTAATTTGATTAACTAATGATTCTTTTTCTTCACCGTCACCTAATAATATTAAATGGGTATTATTTAAGTTTTTTAAATGTACTAAAGAGCTAATTAAGTATTGAAAGTTTTTATATTTATCTAATCTCCCTATAGCAATTAATAAATTATTAGTGGTTTTGATTCCTAGTTGTTTTCTTATCGATTCATCTGGAATAACTTTATTTATTTTATTAATATTAACCATATTATAAATCACTTTAATTTTTTTTGATTTGACATTAAAATTATTCTCTAAATCTGTTTTTACATCAGTAGATATAGCTACAATTTTTTTAGGATATTTATAAAATAACTTTATTAATATTTTCATTAAAAAAGAATATCGTGATTGTATTATATTCAATGATGTAATCGCTCTTTCACTTATAATAATATTAATTTTATTATAGGATAAAATACATGATACTATAGCTATAATATTTACATAATTCATAGCGGTAAGTAAAGCATCAGGCTTATTATTATTTAAATATTTTGTTAGAGGAAAAATTGTATTCAAAATCCTCTTTTTTCTTAAGTCAACTATATTAACTTGACTTGACAATAATTTTTTGTAAGGCCCAGAATTGTTTATTACTATATAATCAACAGTATAGTTTTTGCCGACAAAATTATTGGCTAGATAAACCATCATTTTCTCAACACCACCTCCTAGAAATGAAGGTACAAAAATTGCAATGTGTTTACTGTTTTTCATTATTTATAACGTTTTGTATTGATATAAAACTAAACATAAAAATCATCAAAAATCTATTATCATAAATTCTTTGGGCATTAGCAATTAACATAAAACAAAATAAGCTTATAATTAATATTACCTTTAATTGGATATTATAAATCTTTAAAGTAGACCAGAATATTGTTAAGATTGCATAAAGGAAAAAGCCAAAACCTAAAATACCCGTTCCAGCTAAAATTTCTACAAAATTATTATGTGTATAAGTTCCAAGGTAAGCTCTTGTATTCTCTAAACCAATACCTATTATTGGATTTTCATAAAATATTGACAACCCCTTACTAATTAAGTAGCTTCTATATCCAGTCATGTATTCAGAATCAATATAACCTATTTCAGAACTACCTCCAAAAAGCACAGATAATCTAGAAGTTATTCTTAAAACTGAATAGTTATTTAAATACTCAGTATCTTTTAAAAAGTAAATACATACTATTATAAATAGTACTGTAAAAAAACTATTTAAGAATATTTTTTTTAAACTTATGGAAGATTTTAAAACGTAAAATGAAAGGATTAAAATCGTAGAAACTACAATGGATTTAATTGAAGCAGTAAAAAAAATAGAAACATAAAAATATAACGTAAATACTATGGAAATTAAATGAGATTTAATTAATTGATCTCTTAATAAATTAACAACTAAACCAATGAATAAGATTACTGCTGAAGAATTTTTACCAAAGGAGTCTGACTCAATAAAATTAAATGTAAAACCATCAAATGATATAAAATAAAGTATAGATGCAAATACTACACATGTATAAAAGATACTATTTAAAAAATCAAAAAGTTCACTTTTAGTTTTTAATCGTAAGGCAACAAAATAACATGCTAATATTATAGAAATTATATTTAATGCATTTTTAACTGGATATAAAGGATCTATTGAAATTATACCACTAAATATAACTATACTTAGAAAAAATAATAATGCTATTAGGAAATTTTTCTCAAGCCTAAATACTTTTAACGATTTTGGAATTCTATATAGTAAAAAAGGGCCTAATAGTATAACTAACCAATTTAAAGAAGCATTTAAGTATCCAATAGGAATTAACAAAAAATATAAAGTATATTTAATTACATTCCATTTTATTGTTAAGTTTATAAAGCCCATTATTGGTTTGTTTCTAATAAGAGCTTAATTAATTTTAGATGCCCAATAATTCTATATTCCGCTTTATAAAAGTTATTTTCTTCAAATATTTCTTTATTGATTCCACTTATAGTTTTTTTATTTATTTCATTTAATTTATTAAAGTTATCTTCCTGTACGTATTCCATAATCTTATTAAAAGCTAAAATTAAATCATTATTTGATTGTATAGAATATACATTTTTAATGTTACGATAAGAAGCCACACCAAATGTTAAAACTGGTTTGTTTCTAATAAGAGCCTGTACACCTACAGTACCTGTAATGGTTGCTATTCCTTGTGAATTATCAATTAACTTAAAGGTGTCAAAACTTAAATTAATTAATTCAACATTGTGCAAAGAATTAATGTCTTTATATAGTTTTGAATTTCTATACCTAAAATCTAAATGGTTTGTATATATAGAAGGATGCTCTTTTACAAGCAACCTCCATCCCTTCGGTAAAGTGTTTGAAATCATTCTAATTATTAACCATTGATTAGAAAAGGCCAAACCTTCTGGCATTGATGTTCTTTCCGGTTGAAAATGTAGAAAGAAAATAATATATTTCTTACTTAAACTTGGGGCAATAGATAGCTTACTATAAAGTCTATATAAATTGTATTTAGTGGGTAAATAAATCAGAAATTTTGGGTTTTTTATAACCTTATGTAATTCTTTACTCCAAGACCAAAATTTTCCTTTAGACTGATCTAAACGTTTTTTCTCATATTCTGGTAAAGCATTATTATAATCTGCTTGATTTAATTTTATATAGGTTTTTGAAAGGTAAGTATCAAACTCATTAACAGGAAATGTTTTTGGAAATACAGGTTTTTGAATATCAAGACCCTCAACAATCCAATAGCGCCATGGCAGTGGAGAAGTTTGAATCATTCTAACGGGGATTCCTAGGTATTCTGCCACCTTTGACAAAACCCAGTTGGGTAAATTGTGAGGAGTTGCCTGAAATAAGATATAATCTATTTTATTTTCTTGAAAGTAAAATAAACTATTGTACACAATTTTTTCAATTGTTGAGGTGATTGAAAATAAACTGTTCCAAGCTATAATTTTGTTAACGCGCTCTGCAATTAAAAGTGTACGATGATCATTTAGGACATCGTTTAGTATATCGGTATATTTTGATAAATATTCTTTTTTTAATTTTTGATTTTGAAAAATAAGTTTAAAATCTTCATAATATAAAATTTTAGAATATATATTTGATTTTAATACTTTGCTTTCAGAACCCTTATTCGTTAATAATGTTAAATTATTTTTCTCTGAAAACCTATCAAAAATATCACTTAGTTGATTTGAGGGTAACATTCCCGGATCTAACAAAACATGCTTCATACAATTACTATTCTAAAATAGACAAAGACAATGGGTCTCCTTTATCTAAATCCTTATTGGTTTTTTTTCCAATAATTTCGTTTAAGTATTTAGGGTGTAGGCCAAAACCTGGTCTAACAGATCTTACATTTTTTTCAGTTATTTTTTCTCCTGCAGAAATAGGCTCTGTAACATACAAAGATCTTGAAAAAACCTTTCCAGATTGTTGTTTAGCCGTAAGCTCATAGGTTTCTTTACCTATAGCAATTTCCGCATTACGAACTTCAGAAACCATTTGTGTAAATTCTTCTTCATCTAAAGAAAAGCTAGCATCTGGACCGCCTATACTTTTATCTAAAATAAAGTGTTTTTCTATGACTTTTGCACCCAATGCAGTTGCTACAACCGGTAAGGTTGTCCCTAAGGTATGGTCTGAAAGCCCCACTTTAACATTAAAATCTTTAGCAAAGCGTTGCATCATTACCAAATTAGCCTCATCAATTGGTGCTGGGTATGATGATGTGCACTTTAATAACGTGATATCATTATTACCAGCTTCTCGACATGTATCCACTGCTAATTGTATATCTTCTTTCGTTGCTATACCTGTGGACATTATCATTGGTTTACCTTTAGATGCAGCATAAGCAATTAAATTTACATCTGTAATCTCGAAAGACGCAATTTTGTATATAGGGCATTCTAAGTCTTCTAAAAAATCTATAGCAGTAACGTCAAACGGTGAAGAAAAACATACTAATCCTTCTTCTTTTGCAGTTTCAAATAGTTCTTTGTGCCATTCCCAAGGCAAAGAAGCTTCTTTATATAAATCATATAGTTTCCTATCTTCCCATATAGTTCCCTTTATAATAAAGTCATCCTTCTCAGAATTTAAAGTAATTGTATCTGGAGTATAGGTTTGTAACTTAATAGCATCTGCACCAGTTCTTTTAGCTGCTCTAATCGTGTTCTTAGCTATTTCTATATTTCCACCATGGTTTGCGGAGAGTTCTGCTATAATAAATACTGTATTTAAATTTTTCAATATATTAAATTATAAAATTTCTATTTTGAATTAAAGCTTCTCCCGACACCACTAAAGTCGCATCTGAATCAAAAATTTCTGTTAAAACAAGTGCTCTATGCTTATTAAGCCTAATATCCTTAACTAAAAAGTAAGCTTTATACTGCTGATCTGCATACATTGGTTTTAAAAATTTAAGATCTTGCTTAAGATATATAGTTCCCTCTCCTGGAAAATTAGTTGCAAAAACTTTAGAGAAAATACTCGTTCCTAAATATCCGTGCACAATTCTTCTACCAAAAATTGATTTAGATGCATAAACTTCGTCTAGGTGTATAGGATTTTTATCTCCTGAAATTTCAGCGAAGTTATCTACATCTTTTTGAGAATAAGAGAATAACTCATGATAAGTATCTCCTTCATTTAATTTACTTATAAACTTGTTCATGTATTATATTTTTTAGTAACAACCATTCTCGTTTTAAAAGTGCAAGACCTACAACATTATGCCATTGATTGTTTTTAAAGCAGTGTTCGCGATAAAATGCTTCTCTTCGAAATCCATATTTTTCATGCATTCTTATAACTTTGTCATTGAACTCAAAGACCTCACATCTCAATTTATTTAAGTTTAATTCTTCAAATACATATTTTAATACATTAAACTCAACTTTCCCACCAATTCCAGCTCCACGTATAGATGACTCACCAAGATAGAACGCCCAATAACAACTGCTAAGGGTTTTATTAATATCTGTTAAACTAGCTAGTCCAAGATAGTTTCCATTAAACTCAATCAACCAATATTTACAAGATTCACTTTGTTTTACGTTTTTAAACCACTCTACCTGTTGTTTTTTAGTAATTTTTTTATCAGTATACATATAATAAGAAACCTCATCGGAGTTTCTCCAGTTTCTTACCATTTCCAAATGCTCTTCACTTAAGGAAACTAGTTTTATATCGTTCATAAGTATTTAATTTTTGAATGAATAATAACATCTTTATATTCTCCATTAAACAAGCAATGATCTTTTAAAACTGCATCTTTTAAATAACCAAACTCCTCTAATACTTCATATAATAATGGCCTTAGGTCGAAAGCATAAGTGTAAATCTTATGTAACATTAACTCTTCAAAAGCCATTTTTTCAAGTAAATTCAAATAAATTTTCCAATTTTTTTTAAACTCATTTTTTTCTAATTCAGTTTTCATAATAAATGATATTTCTGCATTTTTATCAAACCAATTAATATGCACTAAACCACCATATCCAATACACTCATTATTTTTTAAATAGGAAAATAAAAGTTGATTTGGTTTTTCTTGCTCAAAGAGCTTAGCCACTACATTTCTAAAATAGTTTTCTTGATCTTTTTCTGTAAGTGGTTTTACCTGTCGTAAATGAAAGAGCTGTTCATTACGCCATTGCATGATTTTAAAACGATCTTTATACCGTATGGGAACAATGGAATACTCCAACTCCGATAAGCTTTTAATTTTCAAAGCTTTATATTTGTCAGGAAAAACCATGTACTAGTTTATATTTTAATTCTGCTAATTTCCAATCTTTAGTATTATCAATATCTTGAACTTCTAATTCAGATAAAACTAATACACCAGTGTTATTGGTAAATAAGCCTTTATTTTTAATAATTTTTTTAACCACAAACCAATAAAATTGACCCGCATCGTGATAACTTTCTTTTAAGTCTTGAGAACGGGTAGTTTCATACTCAGGTTGAAAAAACATTACTTTACCATCTTTATCCTTAAGTAATGCACGCTGAATAGGAAAACTATACTTGACTACTGGAAAAGCTACGTCAAAGCTATCTAATTTATCATGAGCTTCTTGTAATTTTTCAAAAGTAATTAATGGCGCACACGGATATAAACAGCAAGCTTTTTCAAAATTCATATCCATTTTTTCATAATTATCAAGTACCTCTTCAATCACTTCATAAGTCGTAGCAAAATCATTTGCTTTTTCCTTACTGCGCATAAATGGGATTCTGGCACCATATTGTTTAGCGATTTCTGCGATTTCACTATCCTCAGTAGACACCATAACCTCATCAAACAAATTACTTTTAATTGCAGCTTCAATAGAATAAGCTATAATTGGTTTCCCTAAAAAGTCCTTTATGTTTTTTCTTGGTATACGTTTACTTCCACCCCTAGCTGGTATTATACAAAGTGATTTAACCATTGTAAAAATCGTTAATTTTAGATATCACAAAACTTTGCTCCTCATTTGTTAGTGTTGGAAACATAGGTAAGCTTATGCAATGCTTATAATAATTTTCCGCATTAGGCATGTCTCCTTCATCCCAACCTAATTGCCTATAGTATGGCATAAGGTGTGTAGGGATGTAATGAATTTGTGCATAAATATTATGCTCTCTCAAGAAATTATAAAGCTCTAACCTTTTATTGACTTCTATAATATATAAATGATACGCATGGCCTTCAACAACACCAGATTGTCCTATAATAAAATCTTTATTCCTGAAGTTTTCAAAATATGTTGCCGCTATTTCTTTACGTCTCACTAAACCTTTTTCTGCTCTATTAAGTTGGCTCAAACCTAGTGCTGATTGAAAGTCTGTAATCCTATAATTATATCCTAAGTCTTGCATTTCCATGTACCACCCAGGATAGGTAGTGTCACTTTCACCTGCAGACGCAAACATTTGGGAATTGGTATAGGCATTATCATCTTTATAAATCCCATGTGTACGAAGCGCCATAAGTTTCTTATAAAGTGCTTCATCATTAGTAGTAATCATTCCTCCTTCACCACTTGCAATATGTTTGACTGGGTGAAATGAAAAAATTGCTAAATCAGCAAATTTACCGTTACCGCAATGTTGTTTGTCACCTTTAGAATCTATAAAATAACCACCAGGAGAGTGACAACTGTCTTCAATTATCCAAAGATCATACTCATCTGCTAATTTTTTAAAGGCTTCTAAGTTTACTGAGCGACCTGCGAAGTCCACGGGAATTATACCTGAATACGTTCCTTTAGGAGACGCTTCAAGTAATTTCTTGACTGCATTAATGTCTAACAAATATGTATCTGGATTTATATCTGCAAATACAACCTCGCCACCACAATAGCGCACACAATTTGCAGATGCTGCAAAAGTAATAGGTGTTGTAATGACTTTAGTTCCTTTTTTTACACCTAAAGCTAATGCATTTAAGTGTAATGCTGCAGTACCATTTGATACCGCAATAGCATATTTGGAATTAACATAATTTGCAAAGGCTTTCTCAAACTCAAGTATTCTAGGACCTTGAGTTAGATAGTCTGCTTTTAAAGCTTCAACTACAGCATCTATATCTTCTTGAGTAATGTTTTGCTTACCGTATGGAATAGAGAAACTCATTATAAAGAAAAATTAGGATCAACGTGTTCTTTAATCAGATTTCTTAGTCCTTCCACTGTCTCCCAATCCTCATTTTCACCACTATTATATTTAAAACCGTCTGCTACTCTCTTCGCGCTAAATTTAGTTATAAATTCTTCTAACTTCCATCTATGTGTAGCTGGAATAATGGTGTAATATTTACCTAAATCGTATGTATAGTAACTATCTGATGATGTTATCATTTCTTCATGAATTTTTTCACCAGGCCTTATTCCAACAACGGGTTTTTCACATTCTGGACCTATAGCCTCTGCTACATCTGTGATACGATAACTAGGGATTTTTGGGACAAAAATTTCACCTCCCCAAGCATTTTCTAATGCGTGCATTACCATATCTACACCACCCTGTAATGATATATTAAAGCGTGTCATTGTTGTATCTGTAATTGGAAGCACACCTTCTTTTTTCTTTTTTAAGAAAAATGGAATTACAGAACCATTAGAACCCATCACATTACCATACCTGACAACACTAAATTTAATGGGATTCCAACCCGTAATGTTATTTGCGGCTACAAATAATTTATCTGAAGCTAATTTAGTTGCTCCATAAAGGTTTACAGGTGCTGCAGCTTTATCTGTAGATAATGCTACTACCCTAGAAACCTCGGTTTCTAAACAAGCATTAATTATATTCTCTGCACCCATAATATTTGTCTTAACACATTCCATTGGGTTATATTCAGCAATTGGCACGTGTTTCATTGCTGCAGCATGAATCACATAGTCAATCCCCTTTAATGCTCTTTTAACTCTATCATAGTCTCTTACATCACCAATAAAAAAACGAATTTGAGGAAACTCATTTGCAGGAAACTCTTGAGCCATCTCAAATTGCTTTTGTTCATCTCTAGAAAAAATGACTAATCGTTTAATTGAAGGGTATAACTCTAATATATGTGATGTTAAAGCTCTACCCAATGATCCTGTACCTCCAGTTATAAGTAATGATTTGTCTCTAAGCATTGTATTTTATTTTTTTATTTTTTTTAAAGTATTAAGTATTAAAACTCTTTGGTAATTATTCATTCCAAAAAACCAAGTTAGAAGTATTAGGATAATTGATGTGACAGCTGTATATATAAAAAGTAAAAGCCAAGTTTCAACATTAATTAATAAAGATAAGTAACTAGATAATAGTATTATAATAAATCCGACAAGACTTAAGCGAGAAAAATATAAATTTTTAAACACACTTTTATTTGAAGTAAATCTCATTACTAAGAAGGTATTTGAAAATGCCAAAAACAATATCCCAATAAAAATACTAATTAACATACCTAAAGTTTGAAAATAAGGTATCAATACAAATGATAATATAACAGATATGGTTGCTGATAATAATGTTAATAGAATTTTTCGTTTAATGTTTAAACTTGAGTTTATAATACCACTATCAACTTGATATAAAACCATAACTAAAGAAATCATAACTATAAAAAAAGTTTCTAGTTGACCAGAAAATAAATCATCTTCAGTCCAAATGCTAACAAATGATTTATTATATAAACAAACTAAAGAACCACCTACAATAATTAACACCCATTGTATAGAAACTATTTGGGATCGTGCTTCAATTAATTTTTCAAATTTTTTTTCTCCTATAAATTTACTTATTCCAATTGAAGTTGAATTAGAAACCGTTCTGACAATTCCAGAAGTAGCCATCATCATATATTTAGAAATTGCATAAGCAGCTACATATTTAGGACCTGCTAAAAACCCTAATAAAATCATATCTATTGATTGACTAAATAAATCCGAAAATTTTAAAAGCATATACCAACCACTTAGCCTTATAAAACTTACAACATTAGATTTTTTTACTTTAACAAATTCAAACCAAGGTATGTTCTTCTTCACTATCCACCAAAAAGATAAACCTATTGTTGTAGCTATAAATATTTGTATAGCTGCCATTCCAATAATACCAAAACCTAAGTATAAAACTACAGCTGTTAATATCCCTCCAAGTATGACAATAATTGCTCTTATACCAATTCTTTTATAAGACAAATTCATACCGTGTAAGGTAGATTCGAATAAAAAAAAGAATTGAGTTATTATAAATGATAATACCAAAAGTGAAGATGCTATTCTAACATTGTTGAAATATTGTTTATCAACACCTGCAAGAATTGGTGCGAACCAAATTATAACAAGTCCTATTATTAGATAAAAAGGAATAAATATTAGATTTGCATATAATGCTGAAGAAACAGATTTTTTTAATTCTAATTCATTACTAACACTCCGGTCTCTGGATAATATGAACTTAAGTGATGTTGCTGCCCTAATATCTGCAGTAGCCATATAAGAATTCAATTGACTTATAACTTGCCAAGCCCCATAATATACGGGACCTAATACGGCTACCATGATAGGATTTAAAAAAAAACCAACACCTATTTTAGAGATGTAATCTATCATGCCTGTTAAACTGTTTAAAAAGGCACTTCGTCTTAAGTTTTCTATTGGCTTAGAATTACTCTCTGTCAAATCGTGAATAGTATAATTTTACTAAAAAGTAAATTAGTTATAATTTATTATCTGCTTTGCCGCCTAAAATACCTTTAACATCGTAGACAACAGCGTTATTTGATTTGTAATCATCTAAATTTAATTCTAAAAATTGCTTATGTGCTACTGTGAGTACGATCGCATCGTAGGCTTTATGAGATGCTGAATCGAGTTCAGCATGACAAGGTAGACCATACTCATGTTGTACTTCTTCTGGATTTGCCCAAGGATCGTAAATAGTTACGTTAGTTCCATAGTCTTTTAGATGCTTAACCACATCAACCACCTTGGTATTTCTTACATCAGGACAATTTTCTTTAAACGTAATTCCTAACACTAAAATTTTAGCATTCTTTACTTTTAAATCATGTTTTAGCATCAACTTCACCACTTCACTTGCCACATACTGCCCCATACTGTCATTCATACGACGGCCTGCTAATATAATTTCAGGATGATAGCCTAGTTCTTGTGCTTTTTGTGCCAGATAATACGGATCTACCCCTATACAATGTCCTCCTACTAAGCCTGGTTTGAAGGGTAAGAAATTCCATTTTGTACCTGCAGCTTCAAGAACATCATGGGTATTAATATCCATCATATTGAAAATCTTAGCCAGCTCATTTACAAATGCAATATTAATATCACGTTGTGAGTTTTCAATCACTTTAGCCGCTTCTGCTACTTTGATTGTAGGTGCAAGGTGCGTTCCTGCAGTAATCACTTCTGCATAGAGTGCATCTACTTTTTTTCCTATCTCGGGTGTTGAACCTGACGTTACTTTTAATATTTTTTCGACTGTGTGCTCTTTATCACCTGGATTAATTCGCTCTGGTGAATATCCTACAAAGAAGTCCTCATTAAATTTAAGATTGCTAGTACGTTCTAACACTGGCACGCATTCTTCTTCTGTGGCACCAGGATATACTGTCGATTCATAAATTACAATATCGCCTTTCTTTAACACGCCACCAATAGTCTCGCTAGCTTTGTATAATGGTGTTAAAATTGGTCTGTTATTTTTATCTACAGGTGTAGGCACCGTTACTATAAAAACATTACAATCTTTAATATCACTAACTTCTGAAGTACACAAAAGCCCTTGGCCTTTGTTTTCTAATTGACTCTTGTCTTGAACCAGTACCTCTTGCAAAATATCATCTTCAACCTCTAGTGTATCGTCATGACCCTTGTTTAACTTAGCTACTCTATTTTCATTTATATCAAACCCTATTACGGGATACTTAGTAGCAAAAAGTCTTGCTAATGGTAATCCTACGTAACCTAATCCAATAATAGCAATTGTTGTTTTTGCCATGATTATTTATTTAAATTATTCCAATACCAGTCTACAGCTTCCTTTAACCCATCATTAAATTCGTGGGTTGGTTTGTAGTCTAATAATCTTTTTGCTTTATCTATAGAGGCCAATGAATGTGGTACATCACCTTTTCTAATTGGGCCATTTAATATTTCTACTTCTTTAATTTTAGTGTCAAATTTCGAAAGTTGCTTTCTTAATTGTGTCGCTACATCTTTAATGGTTGTTCTGTCTCCTACAGCCGTATTGTACACCTTATTTAATGCGTCTTCATTATCTGTTGTAATGGTTAACATATTCATTTGAATGACATTGTCTATATATGTAAAATCTCTAGAAAATGTACCGTCTCCGTTAATGGTAGGGCTTTCATGATTCATAAATTGAATGACAAACTTAGGTATCACTGCTGCATATGCACCCTTTGGATCTTGTTTCCTGCCAAATACATTAAAATAACGCAAGCCTACCGTATCTAAACCATAAGTTAGCTTAAAATTGGTCGCGTATAACTCATTTACATATTTGGTAATTGCGTAAGGCGATAGTGGCTGTCCTATCTCTTCTTCTATCTTAGGTAATTTTACAGAATCGCCATACGTTGATGAACTTGCTGCATATGTAAAACGCTTCACCTTTTGATCTCTTGCAGCAATCAACATATTAAGAAACCCACCAACATTAACGTCGTTAGACGTAATCGGATCATTAATAGATCTTGGTACCGAGCCTAAAGCCGCTTGGTGTAAAATATAATCTTGACCATTTGCAGCGTTTTGACATGTTTCTACATCTCTAATATCTCCTTCAACTAAACTGAAGTTTTCATGAGTCATAAGATGCGCTATATTGTGTTTATGTCCTGTCGCAAAATTATCTAAACAAGTCACTATTGCATTTTGCTTTAAAAAGAATTCGCATAGATTTGATCCTATAAAACCAGCACCGCCGGTTATAAGGATTTTTGCTCCCTTAAGTTTTTCTTTTTGTTGATTGGTTAAGTTCATTAAAGTTTATTTTGTGAGATTCCGCAAAAGTCTAATACTATCTTACTATTTAAGTTTGTCAAGTATTTAAACTGATTATGAGCCACCAAAAATACAATTATATCTGCATTCTCCGCTGCTTTATTATACTCTGTTAATTTAAACACTTTGTGCTCTTGAATGTTTGGCTCCACAATGTAGTATTCTTCATCTTGTGCGTCTTGTAATACTTTTTGTGCTATGTATTTAGCTGGAGACTCTCTTAAGTCATCTATATTTGGCTTAAATGCCAAGCCCATTAACGCAATTTTAGGTTTTTTACCATGGTCCAATTGAAATTGCAGTTTAGCATTTTTTACTTGCTCTGCACACCAAAATGATTTGTAGTTATTTATTTCTCGAGCTTTACCTATAATTTGAGATTCCATTGGAAAATCTGCAACAATAAAATAAGGATCTACTGCAATACAGTGCCCTCCTACACCACTTCCTGGTTGTAAAATATTTACTCTAGGATGTTTATTTGCCAGTTTAATTAATTCCCAAACATTTATGCCTGCTTTGTGACATATTAAAGACAATTCATTAGCAAAAGCGATTTGCACATCTCTAGACGAATTTTCTACTAGTTTGCACATTTCTGCGGTACGTGCATTTGTCGCGTGAAGTTCACCTTTTACATAGTTTTTATAAAATGCCAAAGCACGATCTGTACTTTCTTTATTTACACCTCCAATGACGCGATCATTATGTACCAACTCATGCATGACATTTCCAGGCAACACACGTTCTGGACAATATGCGATGTGCAGTTTCCCTTCAAGTTCTGGACGTTCTGCATATATATAATTCATCATTTTTTCCGTAGTCCCTACTGGCGATGTTGATTCTATTATGTATAGGTCATTCTCCTTTAACAATGGTAAAATACCTATTGTAGCAGCCTCGACAAAAGAGATATCTGGCTCATTCTTGTCTTTAAATGGGGTAGGTACTACAATTAAATACGTGTTGGCTTCCTGTGCTTTAAGACCTGCTTTTAAAAACCCATTTTTTACAGCATTAGCCACTGCACTATCTAATTCTGGCTCTACAATATGAATCTCTCCTCTATTGATAGTCTCAACTACATCTGAATTAATATCAACTCCATAAACAAAAACCTTGTTTGAAGCAATAAGTGCTGCTGTAGGTAGACCTATATAGCCTAACCCAATCATTACGACTTCTGGTTTCATGATTCTAAAGATTGAATATGGTTTACTATACGCTCACAAGCCTTGCCATCTCCATAAGGATTATGTAGTGTACTCATATGCTTAAAACGTTCTGTATTATTTAGCAAATCTAAGGTTTCTGATACAATTAGCTCGGTATTTGTACCTACTAAGATCACGGTACCAGCATCGACTGCTTCAGGACGTTCTGTTGTATCACGCATAACTAAAACTGGCTTTCCTAAACTTGGCGCTTCCTCTTGTACGCCGCCGCTATCTGTAATAATTAATTTTGAGCGATTCATCATCCAAATAAAGTCTTGATATGCCAACGGGTCTATTAACATAATATTACTTATTTCGCCTAATATTCTGTTTACTGGCTCTTTTACTTTAGGATTTAAATGTACCGGATATACAATTAGTAGCTCTGGCTTTTGAATCGCTATCGTTTTTAATGCCTTACAAATCTTCTCAAAACCATCGCCATGATTTTCACGTCTATGTCCAGTCACTAAAATAATATCTTTCTTTCCTAAGGTTTTTTCTAAGTCTTGAATTGTTTTTGAAGGCTTTTCTGTTACTTTCTCCACACTTTCCATTAGGGCGTCAATAACGGTGTTTCCTGTTATTACTACAGACTCCTTATTTATATTTTCTAACAGTAAATTTGCCTTAGACGTTTCAGTTGGTGCAAAATGAATATCTGCAATCCTGCCCGTTACTTGTCTATTAATCTCTTCTGGAAACGGCGACCATTTGTTATGCGTTCTTAAGCCTGCTTCTACATGACAGACTTTTGCACCAGAATAAAACGCTGCAATACTTGTGGCCATAGTTGTACTTGTGTCTCCGTGTACATACACATAATCGGGCTTAAACTCCTCTAGAACCTCTTTTAGCTGCACAATAATTTCAGCTGTAAGATTGTATAAGTTTTGATTGGGTTTCATTAAGTCTAAATCGAAATCTGGTGTGATTTCAAAAAACTCTAAAACCTGATCCAGCATTTCTCTATGTTGTGCTGTTACACACACTTTAGTCTCAAAATGTAAGTTATTCTTAAGAAATTCTTTTACTAAAGGTGCCATTTTAATAGCTTCAGGACGTGTACCGAAGACTATTAAGTGTTTTGTTTTTGCCATCCTATTTTATATTTACCAACAGGTTATTGCCATAACCACTTTTTAATAGGGGCTCTATTAATTTTTTAAGTTGTTCTTTATTTATATAACCCATTTCATAGGCGATAGCCTCAATAGCTCCAACTTTTAAACCTTGTCTTTCTTCTATAACCTCAACAAATTGAGAAGCTTGCATTAATGATTCGAATGTTCCTGTATCTAACCACGCAGTACCTTTATCTAGAATACTTACTTTTAGTTTTCCTCTTTTTAGGTATTCTCGATTAACATCTGTAATTTCTAGCTCTCCTCTCTGGCTTGGCTTAATACTTTTTGCAATGCTAATAACTGAGTTGTCATAAAAGTATATTCCAGGAACCGCATAATTACTTTTAGGAGATTTGGGCTTTTCCTCGATAGACACTACGTCTCCATTATCATTAAAATCTACTACTCCATAACGTTCTGGATCATGTACGTGGTATGCATAGATAATACCGCCGTCTGGCTCTAAATTACTTTGTAATAGTTGTGAAAGACCAGAGCCATAAAAAATGTTATCTCCTAAAATAAGTGCTACAGCATCATCTCCTATAAAATCTTCTGCTATGATAAAAGATTCTGCTAAGCCGTTGGGATTTTCTTGGGTTGCGTAGGAAAACTGACATCCTAATTGCTCTCCATTTCCTAAAAGTTCTTTAAACTGATGTTTGTCTCTTGGGGTCGTAATGATAAGAATTTCCTGTATTCCTGCAGACATTAATGTAGACAATGGATAATATATCATCGGCTTATCATAAACAGGTAATAACTGTTTTGATGTCACTTTTGTTAGTGGATGTAAACGTGTACCAGAACCACCAGCCAATATAATTCCCTTCATTTTAAATAATTTAAAGTCACAATTTGACCTTATATTGTTATTCCTTTAAGATGGCAAATGTAAGATAGTTAAACGACTTATTCTTTTAATCTTAGCATGAAATCTCAAGATTACAATTAACTTATAATCGACTAATCATCTCTTTTAAAGCACTTTGCCAATTCCTAATTTCAACATTTAATGTTTCCTTAACCTTTTTAGTTTCCAGAACACTGTATTTAGGACGTATTGCTCTGCTTGCAAATTGCTTAGATGTCGTTTTATGTAAGCGTATATCTTGATTTTGCAACTTAAAAATTTCTGCTGCAAAATTATACCACGTGGTTGCTCCATGGTTTGAAAAATGATACAGCCCATAGCTTGTTGAAGATGATGCTATAAACGTAAGCAATATATGCGCTAAATCTATTGCATAGGTCGGTGATCCGTATTGATCTGCCACAATGCTTAATTCTTTTTTTTCTTGCCCTAATCTCACCATTGTTTTTACAAAATTATTTCCAAATTCTGAGAATAACCAAGACGTCCTAATTATAACATATTTACTTAATGCTTGTTGAATAATTTGTTCGCCGTTTAGTTTTGACGCTCCATAATAATTTAAAGGGTGCGTGCTATCTCTCTCTAGGTACGGTGCATTTTTTTTTCCATCAAACACGAAATCTGTCGACACATGAAGTAGTGTACTGGAAAAACGCTTGCATGCAATAGTTAGGTTTTCCACAGCTTTAGCATTAATCTCAAAAGCCTTCTCTTTGTTATCTTCGGCCAGATCAACTGCAGTGTAAGCTGCGCAATTTATAATATAGTCAAATTGTGAATTTGACATGTATTGCACTACTTGATTTCTGTTTGTAATATCTAAACTGGAACTGTCTTCAAATACAACGTTACAAGAGGGATAGTTATTAGCTATTGCTTTTATACAGGTTCCTAATTGACCATTAGCTCCTGTTACTAAAATTGTATTTGCTTTGGAAGACTTCATTAAAAGTAAATTGCGCTTTTGAAATCAGGTAAGTGTTTATCTTTATCATTAACTATAATTTCACCATCCTTTAGTTGCCAATCTATATTTAAAGTTTCGTCATTATATTTAATCCCTGTTTCACTCTCTTTATTATAATATGCATCACATTTATAAAAGAAACGTGCTGTTTTACTTAATACAGAAAAGCCATGAGCGAAGCCTTTTGGTACAAATAATTGTTTTTTATTTTCTGAAGATAAAATCATAGAGAACTGCTTGCCAAAGCTTGGCGAGTTTTTTCTTAAGTCTATAGCCACATCTAAAACTTCGCCTTCTAAAACAGTCACTAATTTAGCTTGCGAATGCATCCCTTGTTGATAATGTAACCCTCTAATTACTCCAAATTTTGATTCAGATACATTATCCTGAACAAACTTTACATTCAATTTAGTTTCGGCTTGAAATACCTGCTCATTAAATTGCTCATAAAAATAACCACGCTCATCATAAAACACCTTAGGTTCTATAATATAACAGTCTTTAAGTGGTGTTTCTTTAATAGTCATAACCCTATATTAACCGTATTGTTCTTTATAGTAGTTTTGGTAATTACCAGATGTTACATTTTTAAGCCATTTTTCATTATCTAAATACCAATCTATAGTTTTAGCTAAGCCTTGCTCAAATGTTACACTTGGCTCCCAACCTAATTCTTTATTAATTTTAGAAGCGTCAATAGCATAACGCAAATCGTGACCTGGTCTGTCTTTTACAAATGTAATAAGCTCTTCTGAAGTGCCTTTATCACGCCCTAATTTTTCATCCATCTGTTGGCATAGTAATCTTACAAGGTCAATATTTTTCCATTCGTTAAACCCTCCAATATTATACGTCTCATGGTTCTTACCTTTATGGAATACCAAATCAATTGCAACTGCGTGATCTTCAACAAACAACCAATCTCTTGTATAATTACCATCGCCATAAACTGGCAAAGGTTTTTCTTGAATAATATTATTGATGAATAGTGGGATTAATTTTTCTGGGAAATGATACGACCCATAATTATTTGAGCAATTTGAAATGACATAAGGCAAGCCATAGGTCTCTCCATATGCTCTTACAAAATGGTCTGAACTAGCTTTTGACGCTGAATATGGTGAGTTAGGATCATAGGCTGTATCTTCTGTAAATAATCCAGTATCTCCTAATGCACCATACACCTCATCTGTACTTACATGGTAAAAACGTTTTCCTTCAAAATCATCTTTCCAGATTGTTTTAGCAGCATTTAAAAGCGTCATTGTCCCTATAACATTAGTTTTCACAAACGCTAATGGGTCTGTTATTGATCGGTCTACGTGTGACTCTGCAGCAAGATGTATAACACCATCAAATTGATGTTTCTCAAATAGCGAATTAATAAAAGGCTCATCTGTTATATCACCTTTCACAAAGGTATAATTAGAGGACTCTTCTATATCCTTAATGTTTTCTAAGTTTCCCGCATAGGTTAAGGCATCAAGATTATAAATGTGGTAGTTAGGGTAATTTTTAACAAACCTCCTAACAACGTGAGACCCTATAAAGCCTGCGCCTCCTGTAATTAAAATTTGTTTTTTACTCAAAATACTATTGTTTAAATGTTACAATAAAGTTAGGATTATAAAGATTCTCTTTATTATACTCTAATTCATTTGTTGAATTTACTTGCATTACTTTGATATTTACAGCGTTGCAAATAGCATGTCCTGCAGCAGTATCCCATTCCATGGTTGGTGCAAATCTAGGATAAAGATGTGCGTTTCCCTCGGCGATTTGACAAAATTTAAGAGAGCTCCCAATAGATTTTAATTCGATAGGATGCCCTGTCTTTTGCAAATTGTCTATATATTTTTTTGTTTCATTGCTTGCATGCGATCTACTTACCAACACCTTTAACGATTTATGGTCTCTCTTCGGTGACAATACCTTTACATCTTTTAATAATCTATTAGAAAATTGATGGTTTATTAACTGTAGTCTAAATGCAAGATTTTGACTTACATCACCAACATATAATAGTTGTTTAACTGGCCAATATATGACACCGAAGGTAGGCACGCCTCTATTTACTAAAGCAATGTTTACCGTAAATTCTCCATTTCTATTTACAAATTCTTTTGTACCGTCTAAAGGGTCAACAATCCAGCACTTTGTCCAATGTTTTCTAATCTCAAATGAAATATCTTCGTTCTCTTCTGAAATGATTGGTATTTCAGTTTGCTTTAAAAATTTATTAATACAATCATTAGCTTTATTATCAGCCTCTGTAATTGGGGAATTATCAGCCTTTTTAGAAACTTCAAACTCCTGCTGATACACTTTCATAATTTCCTTACCAGCCAAAACAGAAGCTTTAACTGCCACTACAAAATTTGCTTCAAGATTACTATTCATTTTACAAAGTTCTTAAATTTTAATGTATATGAGTCTTTAATTCTTCCTGTTGTGCCTCAGCTTAAAAAAATAACTACTTTAGCTTTTGAAAAGTATATATTTTTATGATTCTATCTGCAATTGACTGGGCATTAATCATCGGCTTCTTTATAATTAGTTTAACCATTGGTATTGCCGTTGCTAGGCAAAGTGGAAAAGATGCCAAGAGTTTCTTTCTGTCTGGGCGTAATATGCCTTGGTGGCTATTAGGGGTATCTATGGTAGCTACAACCTTTGCTGCAGACACACCAAACTTTGTAGCAGGAGTTATTAGACAAGATGGAGTTTATGGTAACTGGATATGGTGGAGTTTCCTATTAACAGGTATGCTCACCGTTTTCTTTTATGCACGATTGTGGCGCCGAAGTGGTATAACAACAGATCTCGAGTTTTACGAACTTAGGTACTCGGGAAAGTCTGCTGCTTTTTTACGTGGGTTTAGAGCTATTTATCTCGGTGTATTTTTCAATATTGTTATTATGGCCAATGTTTGTCTTGCTGCCATAAAAATAGGTCATGTCATGTTTGGCTTTTCTGAAAGCGAAACCTTAATTGTCGCTTCTATCATCACAGTATTATATTCGATGTTAGGCGGATTGCGAGGTGTATTACTTACCGATTTCATACAATTTATTATTGCTATGGTAGGTAGTATTTGGGCTACTGTTTATATCGTTAATATGCCAGAAATTGGTGGCTTAGATGCTTTATTATCTCATCCTGTTGTTTCTACCAAGACATCCCTGTTCCCAGATTTCACGAATCTCGACATTGTTATTCCACTACTTATTATACCGCTTGCTGTACAATGGTGGAGTGTTTGGTATCCAGGTGCAGAACCAGGTGGCGGTGGTTATATTGCCCAACGTATGCTTGCCGCAAAAGATGAAAAGCATGCTACTGGTGCAACGTTATTTTTTAATATTGCGCATTATGCCCTTAGACCTTGGCCTTGGATTATAATTGGATTAGCATCTTTAATTGTTTTTCCCAATCTAGAAAGTTTACAGGCGGCATTTCCAAATCTTAGCAGCTCTTATGTAAAAGACGATTTATCTTATCCTGCGATGCTTACGTATTTACCTGCAGGATTATTAGGATTGGTCATTACTTCTTTAATAGCTGCTTTTATGAGTACAATTTCTACGCATTTAAATTGGGGAAGTTCTTACGTTGTTAATGATTTTTATGCACGCTTTGTAAAACCAAAAGCATCTGGTAAAGAACAAGTGCTTGTAGGACGTATTTCTACAGTAATTATGATGGTGTTAGCAGGCTGCCTTGCTTTAATTTTAGAAGAAGCAAGAGACGCCTTTAACCTCTTATTACAGATAGGTGCCGGTACAGGTTTACTCTTTATTATGAGATGGTTTTGGTATCGTATTAATCCATTTAGTGAAATAACCGCTATGGCAGTTTCATTTCTTATAGCTGTATTCTTTTTTATTAATGGAAAATTAGAAACCCCAATTGTTGAACTTGCCTCGCATTGGCAACTTGTTTTTGGAGTAGTTGTCACTACTATTGCGTGGGTTGCAGTTTCTTTACTAACCAAACCTAGTAACGCAAAGACTATAGCACATTATGAAGACACTGTATTTAAAGGCGACTCAAAATTTCATAACTTCGGTTATAAGATCGTTGCTTTTTTTGCCAGTATAATTGGCGTTTACAACCTTTTGTTTACCACAGGATTCTTTATATATGGTGATTTTATTTACGCCTGCATAAGTTTAGCAGTTGTTATTCTTTGCGGTTGGATCATATGGACTTTCTGGAAAAAAGTGGTTTAATTACCACCATCGCCTCCAGGAAACTTAATATAATCTGGCGCTAAGGTTTCAGGTTGCTTTTCTGTCTGTATGTCTGCGTCTATCCTAACCTGTCTGTTTGTTATTTTATCAATCAATTCTTTAAATGTATTGAAATCGACATTATAAGATAAGCCTGCACCTTGCGTGTACCCTAATTCTTCACCAATGTATTGAATATTATTTTCTCTATTAAAGATGCTTGCTCTTAAGGTCCCTTCTTCATTTAACAGAAATTCTATTTCCACATCACCTACCACCACACTTTCACTAACACCGCCAATTGGTACCCCAACCTGACCATTTATTAATACTCTATTAGAAATTTGTGTTGTTATGGTAAGTCCAAACCTGTCTGCAGTTTCTTGGTCTGGTGTACGATCTCCAGTGGTGTAATTTAAGCCTACTTGAAATTTACCATTTTCATCTGAAAAAGCATCATTCACCAAACTAGAAGCACGCTCTGCCAGTGTTCCTGATACAATATTATTACCTAATGCAAATTCACTATAAAAAGTTCCTTGCGTTACTAGAGACAAGGCTTGCAGTTCTCTACTTGCTCTATCATCTATTAAATAATCTAACTCTGATCTTACAACTGAGCTAACGTTTGGATAATTAATATCAAAACTAATGTCTGGTTGAACAATTTCTCCATTAAGCGAAATAACCACCTCAACCGGAATCTTTCTGTTAATTGAAGGGTTTTCGAGAATTATTGAGGGGTTTGCCTGTACTTTATATACTGCTTGCACATCTAACTGAGCTCTAGTAGGACTACCATCCCAGTTTATACTTCCTCCTGAAACCACCTCGAATTGCTTTTGTACCAATCCGCCATATTTAAAATTATAAACTCCTTCATAGGCAACAAAATCTCCCCACATATTAAACTTACCATTGGTATCTATTTCAATGAGTAATGTTCCTGCACCTTTTCCTTTTAATGTGCTACCACTAACTTGGTCCACAACAATTTCAACTTCAGCATCTTTATCTATATCTAAGTCAAAGTTTATAGAGAGTCCTTTTACCTCTTCAAAAATAACTTCTTCTCCTGCTAAGCGTGCTTCTTTTTCTTCTGGACTTAAAAAGTGAATAAATGAGTTGTCTCCTATACTTTCTGTATCACTTAATGGTATTTTAAATATTGTACCAGGTTCTGTTTCTGCAATAACATCTATCACCAACTCATCTGTTGGCCCTACGATGGTAGCTTCACCATCTATAAATGCTGTACCATAGTATAATGCATCCTCCTGATAATCTGTATTTAAGACCAACAACTGGTTACCTCGTATACCCAAGTCTAAATACCAATCACTAAAACTTTTATGAGAGATAATACCATTTAATTGTCCTTGGGTTTTATACTCGGTATCTTCAATTTTTACTTGATTAAATTTAAATTGCTGTTTGGTAAGCGTAATTATTGCTTTCTCTTTAAAATCGAAATCTGTATTTAGATATGGTACAAGCAAGCCACCTTTATCTAATATAATTTTACCGTCTATATCTGGGTTTTTATAATTACCCGTAACTTTTGCCCTTCCATCTGCTATACCTCTTAAATCACTAATAACAATACCTCCTAATGGGCTGAATACAGAAATGTCCAGCTGTTTCATCTCAACATCCATATTTATGGTTGGTTCTTCTCCTACAACATCTATAGTTCCCACTGCAGAAAAGGAATCGAAACCATCATCCCGCAACAAGGCATTTATAGCATATTGGGATAAATCTTCGTTACCATCAATATCTATAGATAAATCGCCTAGCTTTCCTTTATTAATAGAAAGTGCATCAATTGTTAATTCTGATTTTGGATAATACGCGCCATCTTCTTCTTTAAAGTTTAAGGTACCATTTACATTTCCGGCTAGTGCTAAGCTGTCTATATCCGGTGTGATTTTACCTAGATCTACATCTTTAAACGCAATATTGAAATCTTTATAGGTACTATCTCGCATTTGTCCTGCAAGCCTTATTTCTTCACTTTGATGACTTAAAACTAAAGAGTCTATTTTGAGATCTTTAAAGTTATTCTCAAAGATTATTTTATTCGATTTATTTTCTTGGGCATTTAAATACCAAACCTTCTCTTTAAACTTAACATCAGATTTTTGAATACCCACAACAGAGTTTCCATTTTCATTTATGGTATGGTATAAGTTTAGGTTAAATGCATCATCATTAGATTTACCGCCAACAATTTCGGAGCGTATAAATAACGTGTCCTTTAAGGTTACATTAATTAAATTGAATTCTGATACATTGTAATAGTCTGTGCTTATGCTATCTGCTTCGACATAGGTATTAAATAACGGGTTTTTATTATCTACTTGAATGTTTACTTTTTCTACTCGGTTACCAAATGCTTCAATTAAAGGAGACCTGAAGGTGAGCTTAAATTCACTTTCATCACTCTCTACTCGACCACGAATAAAGGTTTCTGGGCCAAAATTTATTTCAGGATAAAAGACCTCAACAATTTTGTTGTAAATATCAAAATCGAATTCTAAGAATTGATTAGTAGTTATGGTATTTGGCTTATAGTTGGTATACAAACTACCTACCGCATTTTCAAACAAAGCTGGCACCTCTTCAACAGCAAAAACTCCTACCACTTTTCCGTTTATAACATCTGGAGAGTTAATGTCTATTGTTCTTACACCATTATCAAAACTGGATTGAATCCTTAAATCTTCGAATGCATAAATATCATTCTGATTTTCGTAGGTAGCATTAGATAGTGAGATGGTTCCAAAGGCATCATTAATGGTTGTACCCTTCATCCTCATAAAGACATCACCCTGAAAATTGGAAATACTGTCTCTGCGTACAAAGTTTAGTGCATTAAGGTCTGCATTTCTTACAGAAGCTTCAAAATCATAAATATTTATATCTTTTGAAACATCTGCCAAACCATTAAACTCCATTTGAAGATTAGGATCATCAATAAGTAAGTTTCCATTAAAAACAGGGTTTCTTAACGTTCCTAAAACCTTTATATTTTTATAGGTGTAATTATTAAACTTTAGCTTTGTAATGGTTCCCTTTACATTGGTATTTAAACTTTCTGTAGTAAAGCCTTTACCATCTACATCTAGATTAAATGTGGTTGTTCCTAAATTAGTGGTCTTTGCCAAACGCCCTACATTAAAATCTTTAAAGTTTAAGTTTCCTTTATAAGTGGCATTTTCAGAATCGTTAAGCCTGGCAAGGTCAATATCAACTTTAGCTGTTCCTAGTTGAGAAAATAAATCTGCTTTAGTTGTTACTGTTGTTGGTGTTACTCTTGCCGTACCTGTTAGCCTTACGTTTCCTAGTTCTTTTAAACTCTCTGGTAAATTAGGTCTTAGAATATTTGGCAATAGAGATACAAGGTCATAGTAATTTGTTGAAAGGTTGCTTAACGTACCATTAATAATTAAATCTTCAGGATTGGTTACAGCATCTCTTATTCTTATATCACCGTAAATCTCACTACGGTTCATTCCTTGTAGCTCAAGATTTGTAAGCTCGAAGTCATTTAGGGTTCCTTGCATATTGGAAGCCATTACAAACTGAACGTTATTTCCAAACTCATTATAAAATGGCTTTAGATCGTTTGTATTTATGACGCTTTCCTCCAAGGTGAAATCCCATTTAACTTTATTTACAAAGTCTGAAAGATCTTCAATAGTATAGTTAAAATAAAGTGTTCCTTTTATATTTGAGTCTTCTGTAACAATTCTCAGTTCTTCAAAACCCATTTGGGTCGGAGAATATGTAAAATCTCCATTAAGGTTTTTAATAGTTAAGCCTCGTTCTTCTAGAAAGTCCAATGTGTTAATACTAACACTTACGTTCTTATTATTTACAACAAGATTATCTGCGTTTATATCTACATCATTTAAAAATAAGGCTCTAGGATCTGAAATATTTTCATCCTCAAAGCTGTATTTACTGTTTGTTACATCTATATGGCTTACAGAAAGATAAAAATCTGAACTTGGCTTAGGTTGTTCTGGTTCAAATTTTTGAAGAAACACTGCAAAATTATCTAACTCTTCACCCTTATAACGTTTCATTCTAAAGGTTAAACTATCTATTGATGAATTTCCTAACGTAGAATGATTGTCCAAAAGACCCGATAAGCTTAGAATCGATGTTTTTAATTCATTCACATAAATTAAAGTATCTTGATGATGATCCTCGACAAACGCTTTTTCTAATTTAACATCACCAAAATATGTAATGCTTACTTTATCTATTTGTATATTGGTGTTATACGTATCATTAATACTGTTTGCCAGCTTTTTAGCCACAGTGGTTTGCACCCAAGGAATGGAAAATAAAACCACCAAAATGATAAAAAGCAGCAAGATGGCTACTATGGTTTTCTTTAGTATGTTCCAAAACTTTTTAATAGGCGAGCTTATATTGTAACTTTGCTCAAAATTATACAATTTTTATGCCCTAATTCTTTAATGAGTTCACAAAAAATATACATTCTTGGCATTGAGTCGTCTTGTGACGATACTGCAGCAGCTGTGATTTGCAACGGAGAGATTTTAAGCAACGTTGTAGCCACACAGCAAATACATATTAAATATGGTGGTGTTGTACCAGAACTTGCTTCTAGAGCACACCAACAACATATTGTTCCTGTTGTTCATCAAGCTTTAGAACAAGCAGGAATAACAAAAGAAGATTTGCACGGTATTGCGTTTACCAAAGGTCCTGGTTTAATGGGGTCACTTTTGGTAGGTGTCTCATTCGCAAAGTCTTTAGCAATGGGATTAAATATTCCGCTATTAGATGTTAACCATATGCAAGGTCATATTTTAGCCCATTTTATAGAAGAAGATGGCTATACCTTACCAACATTTCCTTTTTTGGCCATGACCATAAGTGGAGGTCATACTCAAATTGTAAAGGTTAATGATTATTTTGATATGGATGTTATAGGCCAAACACTTGATGATGCTGTAGGCGAAGCTTTTGATAAAAGTGGAAAACTTCTTGGTTTAAAATATCCTGCAGGTCCAGAAATAGACAAACTTGCAAAACAGGGCAATCCTAAAGCATTCCCTTTTTCGAAACCCAAAGTTGGTGGATTAGACTTTAGCTTTAGTGGCCTAAAAACTGCCATTCTCTATTTTATACAAAAGAAGGTAAAAGAAAATCCAAATTTTATTGAAGAGAACCTAGCAGATATTTGTGCCTCTATACAATATACCATCATTAGCATATTAATGGCTAAGCTTAAAAAAGCTGTTAAAGAGACTGGAATTACACAAGTTGCAATTGGTGGTGGTGTTTCTGCAAACTCTGGCATTAGAGATGCACTAAAGCAAGCAGAACATACGTTAGGTTGGACAACGTATATTCCGAAGTTTGAATATACCACAGATAATGCCGGAATGATAGCCATTACTGGATATCATAAATATTTAAAACAAGATTTTGCAGACATTACAGTGGTTGCAAAAGCGAGATTAGCCATATAATGCAGCTATTTTATCAAGAACATATAGATAACAAAAGCATAAACGTTCATTTTGAAAGAGATGAAAGTAAACACATTGTAAAAGTTCTGCGTAAAAAAGCTGGAGATACTCTACATGTAACCAATGGCAAGGGATGGTTGTTTACTGTAGAAATCATTAGTGATAACCATAATAAATGTGTTGGTGTAATTACAGAGAAAAAATATCAGGAGTCACAACAACTGTATTTACACGTTTTAATAGCGCCTACTAAAATGAACGACCGTATGGAATGGTTCTTAGAGAAAGCTACCGAAATAGGAATTTCAGAAATAACGCCAATTCTTTGTGACCATAGCGAACGAAAGACTATTAAGACTGATAGATTTGAGCGTGTCTTACAAAGTGCAATGAAGCAATCTTTACAGTTACACCTACCAAAATTAAATGCACTTACTCCATTTTCAGAAGTCATTGGCCAGAATATTGAAGGCCAAAAGTTTGTAGCACACTGCGAAAACGATAAGAAACGATTGCCAATGCAAAATGAAATTACTTCAAACCGACTTACAATTCTTATAGGTCCAGAAGGCGATTTTTCTTTAGAAGAAATACAGCAAGCGTTAGATTATAATTGGTTGCCCGTAACTTTAGGAAACACAAGGTTACGCACAGAGACTGCAGGAATTGTTGCAACAACCATAGCCAACCTAAAGTTTACCGATTAAAGCTCGTATTGTGAAGCTGCATTAACACGTAGGTCTTTATCTTGAGAAAAAGCAATTAACATCACCTCATCTTCTTCAGTAACAATTTCAGGGATCTTTAAGGCTACTGAAGCATTTTTAGAATTAGAGATTACTTCTCTTGCCACCACGATGTTTGTGTTTAATAGCGTTCTATCACGGTTTTCTCCTCTTGGTATTTTAGTTTCACGTTCTTTAATTACTAACACAACCGTTAACAATTCTGCTAGAGCCTCAGTTTCTAATGACAAATTAATACTGCCATTTACGCTTTCAACAGATTTAAATGTGATGGCATTTGAAACATAATTACTTTCCTCATTAAGTTTTCTATTTAATTTTAAAGCATCACTTCCTGTAAAATGTGAACTACCATTAACAACCAATTGAGGTGTGTAAATTGAAGAAGACTTAAACTTGCTCCCATAGGCACGCTGGTAGTTAGAGTAAACTTTAGAACTAAACGGATCTTTCCAACCTATATAATTCCAGTAATCTACGTGATAAGACAACCCTATTACATTCTTATGATTTGCTAAAGTTTTATCTAATAACCTATCTGCTGAAGGACAGCTCGAACAACCCTGAGATGTAAATAGCTCCAATAATATAACTTGGTCTGTACGCGTGTTGGACGTCGGATTTTCTTCTGAAACTTCTGTAGTTGTAAACTGAAATGCGAGAACAATACCTATTGCCAAAAGTATTGTGAACAATATCTTTTTCATAACTAATTTCTTTGTTACTTTTAGACGATGAAATGCCTAAAACTTACACTTATTGCCCTACTCACACTTGGGTTTTGTAATGCACAAGACATTGCTACCCTAAAATATGGTGGCGGTGGAGATTGGTACGGAAACCCAACAGGATTGCCTAATCTCATTGCGTTTTGCAATGCACAGATAAACACATCTATCTCCGAAAAACCCAATGTGGTAGATACTGGCAGTATTGATATTTTTCAATACCCTTTTCTTCATATGACAGGACATGGTAATGTTTTCTTTTCTGAAGAAGATGCAGACAACTTAAGAAGCTATCTTATAAGTGGAGGCTTCCTGCATATAGACGATAATTACGGTATGAACGAGTTTATACGTAAAGAGTTGGTAAAGGTATTTCCAAATAAGGAGTTGCAAGAGTTACCAGCAAATCATCCTATTTTTTCAATAGCATATCCATTTCCTAATGGCTTGCCAAAAATTCACGAACATGATGGCTTAAGGCCGCAAGCGTTTGGAATATATCACGAAGACAGATTGGTACTTTTATTTACGTTTGAAAGTGATCTTGGCGATGGTTGGGAAAATCCTGAAATACATAACGACCCAGAGTCTGTTAGGCTTAAAGCATTACAAATGGGCGCCAATATTATTAAATACGCTTTTGAACATTGAGCCAACTTACACACCACCAAACCGAATTTCCGAACACACAATTTCCTATTGTTCTTGTTTTAGATCAACTTACAAGTCCTGCAAATCTTGGAAGTATTTTTAGGCTAGCAGATGCTTTTGGAATAACCAAAATTGTACAATATCGCTGTGATATTGACATGAATAGTTCCCGCTTTAAACGAACCGCTAGAACTACCAATACAACTGTGCCTTCTGAACGTATTGATGACATTAGTAGCTATATAACCTCTCTAAAATCTGATGGATATACAACAATAGCTCTAGAAATAACAGACTCCAGCAAACCTATCGATGCTATACCATTATCATCAGAAAACAAACTTATTTTAATTATAGGTTCTGAACGTAAAGGAGTTTCTGAGCAACTTCTTAAGCATTGTGATTTTGCTACACATATAACCATGTTTGGTAAAAACAGTAGTATGAATGTTGCGCAGGCAACTGGTATTGCATTATTTCAAATTACCAAAACCTTAACACCAAAGCTTTAATTTTAAAATATCTTTGTACGCAATGACTTACAAAACTATTTCTTACGGGATATTAAAGGCCTTAGGTATTATTCTTGGTATCTTAATACTACTTTTCTTTTTGTGGGAAATACAATCGGTTATTATTTATATAGGTATTGCCGCTGTACTTTCATTAATAGGAAGACCAGCAGTCTTATTTATGAGGCACAAATTAAAATTGCCAAACCTTGTGGCAGTTATCATTGTACTCGTCATATTCCTCAGCATATTTATTGGTCTTATCTTGTTATTTGTTCCCATAATTGTAGAGCAGAGCCAAAATCTTAGCCAAATAGACATAGATGCTTTTAGAACAGATTTAAATGACTTAAACCGACAAATTAATGAGTTCTTAGGGGTAAATCAAATAAACATTGTTGAAGGCTTTAAACAGTCTGATTTTGTCAAGAATTTTGAAATCACATCTGTCCCAAAGTTTTTAAATAATGTCTTTGGTAGTTTAGGATCAGGATTAATTGGGTTGTTCTCAATTATTTTTATTTCTTTCTTCTTATTAAAGGATAGCAAACTACTATTAAACAGTGTTTTGGCATTTTCTAACAGAGGAGATGAAGATCGTTTTAAACGCGTGTTTCATACTATTAAGATATTACTTTCTAGATACTTTGTAGGGTTAACGTTTCAAATAACGATATTGTTTCTATTATATGCCATTATACTTATGTCCTTTGGTATAGATAACGCTATTGCAATTGCATTTATCTGTGCTTTCCTTAATTTAATCCCGTATTTAGGACCAACTATTGCTGGAGTTTTAATGATGATGTTTGTTATCTCAAGCAATTTAGGATCTAATTTTTCAGCTATAATTCTACCTAAATTAATTAAAGTTGGGTCGTTGTATATTGCGTGTCAAATACTAGATAACTTTATATTTCAGCCATTAATTTTTGGAAAGAGTGTACGCTCGCATCCTCTTGAAATATTCTTAGTTATACTAATAGCAGGCTTGGTGTTTGGAGTACTAGGAATGGTAGTAGCTGTACCTGCTTATACAGCCTTAAAAGTAATTGCAAAAGAATCTTTGGGTGAGTATAAAATTGTTAGAAACCTTACCAGAAACCTTTAGTATTGTCTTATTTAAATTTAGCCTTATTAAATGCTGAAGTTGTTAATTATTTAAAAGACAACGCCTCTTTATCTGCAGCAAATATTGTTTTAAAGGGTAGCCCATTTAAAAACATAACGGCTCAAGAACTGGCACAGCAGCATACAGGTATATTAAAAAGCAAAGACAAGCTTTCTTTATGGCATAGTACAAAAGGCATTTTATTTCCACCAAAAGTTAATATAGAGCAAACCTCGTCTTCTAAAACGGCACGTTATAAAGCATCTTTAATTTCCGGAAAAACCATAATTGATATTACTGGAGGTTTGGGAATAGATGATTATTATTTCTCTAAAGTTTTTGATACTGTAACACATTGTGAACTCAACGTAAGCCTAAGTGCATTAGCCGCTCATAACAGTAATGTTTTAGGAGCTCATAATATAACATTTAAAGTAGGTGATGGCATAAGTATTCTTAAACAGGAATCAACTAAATTTGATTGGGTTTACAGTGACCCTTCTAGGCGTGACGATACTGGTGGTAAAGTATTTAAACTAAGTGATTGTGAACCAAACATCCCTAAACATCTAGATGTATTACTAGAAAAAGGGAAGCGTATTCTTTTAAAAACCTCACCGCTTTTAGATATAACTGCAGGATTAAGAGAGCTTAAGTCTGTCTCAGAAATACATATTGTAGCTATTAACAATGATGTAAAAGAGCTACTCTGGATTATAGATCAAGAACACAACTCACCTACAGAGATTATAACAGTAAATTTTAAAGCTGATTATAAAGAAGAATTTAAGGCAAAGCTAACCTATGAGTCATTAGCGCAAGTTAATTACAGTAAAGCCTTGAGCTATCTTTATGAACCAAATTCTGCACTTATGAAATCTGGGTTATTTAACACCATAAGTGAACAATACTCCCTTTTTAAACTTCATCAAAATAGTCACTTATACACCTCTGAACGATTGATAGATTTCTCAGGAAGGCGATTTAAAATTCTTGAAACTCTTCCATTTCACAAAAAATCATTGAAGCGAGTTTTTAAAAACACAAAAGCTAATATTACAACGCGTAATTTTCCGCTTACAGTATCGCAGCTAAAATCTGCGCTTCAAATTAAAGATGGTGGTACAACCTATTTATTTTTCACAACGCAAAACCAATCTGATAAAGTAGTCTTAGTCTGCGAAAAAATTTAAGTGAATTTTAAAACTATTCGCCTATCGCAAAATGTTTAAACCCTATTTCTTTCATTGCAGAAGAGTCTAATATTTTACGCCCATCAAATAAGAAAGCTGGTTTAAGCATATTGTTGTAAATAGTTTCCCAGTTGTAAGTTGTAAACTCATCCCATTCTGTTAATACCGCTACTGCGTGCGCATCTTTTGTAGCTTCTTCTGGAGAACTAACAACAGTAACTAGTCTTCTATTTTCTTCTTCAGATCTTGTGTTAAGATAATCTAGATCTGCGTAAATTTGTTCTTCTTTAACTTTAGGATCATAAACAACTATTTCTGCCTGCTCATCTAAAAGATAATCTGTTACATATATTGCTGCAGATTCTCTTGTATCATTAGTATCCTTTTTAAAGGCCCATCCAAAAAGCACAATTTTTTTGCCTGCAACAGTATTATACATAGAAGCAATCATCTTCTCTGCAAAACGCTTTTTTTGATGGTCGTTCATAATAATTACCTGTTCCCAATAATCTGCAACCTTATCTAAACCGTAAGATTTTGCAATATAAACAAGGTTTAAGATGTCTTTCTGAAAACAAGAACCTCCAAAACCAACTGATGCTTTTAGGAATTTAGAACCTACTCTACTATCTGTACCAATAGCTCTGGCAACCTCATTAACATCTGCTCCTGTTTCTTCACACAACTCACTAATTGAATTTATGGAAGATACACGCTGTGCTAAAAAGGCATTTGCAGTTAGTTTAGAAAGTTCTGAAGACCAAACGTTGGTCTGTAAAATACGATCTCTGTCTATCCAATTGGCGTAGACGCTAGTTAATGCATCTTTTGCTTCTTGGCCTTCTGGAGTATTATCACCACCAATTAAAATTCTATCTGGATTTAATAAATCTTGTACGGCAGTACCTTCTGCTAAAAACTCTGGGTTAGATAATATTTCGAAGTGAACACCATTACCGGTATTATGTAAAATACTAGTAAGAGTTTCAGCTGTTCTTACTGGTAATGTAGATTTTTCAACAACTATTTTATCTGTAGTAGAAACTCTTGCAATTTGCCTTGCACAAAGTTCTATATACTTTAAATCTGCAGCCATACCTTTACCCTTACCATAAGTTTTGGTAGGTGTATTTACAGAAATAAAAATCATATCTGCTTTATCAATAGCAGCATCTACTTCTGTAGTAAAAAATAAATTTCTACCTCTAGCTTCTTTAACAACATCTGCTAAGCCTGGCTCATATATAGGAAGATTATCAAAATTTTCATCATTCCAAGCAGCAATACGCTTTTCATTAATATCAACAACAGTTACTGTTATATGTGGACATTTTTGTGCAATAACAGACATTGTTGGTCCTCCAACATAGCCAGCACCAATACAACAGATATGAGAAATAGATTTCATAGAAATATGTAAATAATCTTAAAAATTGATTCTTAAAAAAATTAAGAGTACAAATATATAATTTCAAATGGCAGTAGCACTGCATAGCTAAGAACAAAAGCCATTTGCATTATTTTTTTGTTTAAATTAGAAGATAATTCCTTAGACGTTAAAGTTATATTAAACCAAATTCAATAGTTGCTATTCCCTATTTATCATTGTATTTTTGAATAGAAACAATACAGAACAATAAATAAAAACTATGAACTATCTCAATCTTGATAAAGAGAAAACACAGAATACAGTTAACGAGCTTAACATTCTGTTAGCCGATTATCATTTATACTATCAAAAACTTAGAAACTTTCACTGGAACATTGTTGGAAAAAATTTCTTTGATCTTCACGAAAAGTTTGAAGTGATGTATGATGATGCTAAAATGAAAGTTGACGAAATTGCTGAGCGCATCTTAACGCTTAGGTATCAACCAGTAAGTAACTATTCCGACTATTTAAAGCATAGTAATTTAAAGGAATCTGAAAGTAAATTGTCTGATACCAAAATGATAGATATTTTACTTGATGACCACGGTAAGATAATTAAGCAAATGCGTAAAACTGTAAATGTTGCAGACGATAATGGTGATGAGGGTACCATAGATTTACTAGGTGCTTACATAGGTGAGTTAGAAAAGACAAGTTGGATGTTAGATGCTTGGCGAATGAAAACTAACGACACACACCCAACAGCATAATTATGATATTTCTACAAGACGACACCACCAAAACTGCCGAAGAGGCCATAGTTAATAATGAACCTTTTAGCTGGAACAATGCCGGAGAGTTAATCTTAGGAAAACTTGGGCGTTGGTTAGATTCTTTTATAACCAACCTACCAAATATTGTATTAGCTATAGTAGTTTTTATTTTATTTATAATTGCCAGTAAGTATATTGGTAAGCTTTTTAATAAAGTAATTTTAAAGCGCGTAAAACAAGACTCTATACGCTCTATGACCGTACGTGTTATAAAAGCTCTAGTAATTCTTGTTGGGTTTTTCTTTGCGCTAGGCTTATTAAACTTAGATAAAGTGCTTACTTCTGTTTTAGCTGGTGCTGGTGTTGTAGGTTTAGCAATTGGTTTAGCCTTACAAGGCACATTAAACAATACCTTTTCGGGTGTCATCCTTAGTTTTTTACCAAATATACAATTAGGAGATTGGGTTGAGACTAATGGCTTTGCGGGATCTGTTGTAGATATTAACTTACGAAGTATAATAGTTAAAGGATCAGACAATAATTTAGTTATGATTCCTAACTCAAAAATTATCGATGAACCTTTTAAAAACTTTTCACAAACACCAAGATCTCGTGTCTTTGTAAATTGTGGTGTTGGTTATGAAAGTGATTTAGATAGTGTAAGAGATATGACTATTGAATTAATTGAAAAAGTGTTCCCTCAAAAACCTGGTGAAGAAGTAGAGTTCTTTTATCAAGAATTTGGAGACAGCTCAATTAACTTTGTCTTAAGATTCTGGGTAGATGTTACTAAGAATAGGGACAATCTTGTTGCACAAAACAAAGCCATCCTAGAAATTAAAAGGCTTTATGATGCTAACGATATTAACATTCCTTTCCCAATTAGAACTTTGGATTTTGGAAAAAACAAATTTAGATCTGAAACATTAACTATTTCAAACAAAGAGTAACCGTTTTAGACTTAATTACAAACCGAAGTGTTTTACATACTTCGGTTTTTTTATACCTTAAATTATGAGACTGCTTTATATATTATTTATCGCAATACTTTCACAACAAACCTACGCTCAAGAGTATGGCAAACTCAAAAAGCTACATCATCTTTCAGATTTAATGATCGAGGTTAGTGGCGTATCTGTTATTGAAGGCAGTAACCTCATCTGGATGATTAACGATTCTGGAAATACTAATGTGCTATTTGGTTATAATACTAACGGTAGTATAGAGCGAGAAATAGTTTTAGATAATGCTGAAAATATAGATTGGGAAGATTTAGCTACAGATGCTTCTGGTGCTTTATATATTGGAAACTTTGGAAACAATAAGAACGATCGTAAAACTCTATCAATATACACAGTGTCCGGAATAAGTACTGCAGAAGATACGCATCTTGAAGCCCAACAAACAGAGTTTTATTTTGAAGACCAAAAGGAATTTCCTCCTAAGAAAACTGAACGTAATTTTGATGCTGAAGCCTTTATTAAGCTTGGTGACTACTTTTACATCTTCACGAAAAACCGATCTAAAGATTTTAATGGCGTTACTAAAGTATATAAAGTGCCAGCTAAAAAAGGAGATTTTAAAGCTAAACTCATTGCATCTTATTCTACTTGTAATGATCCAGAAGATTGTTTTATAACTAGTGCTACTATTAGCAAGGATAATAAAACACTTGTGCTGTTAACTTATAATAAGTTATTTGTGATCACAGATTTTAAAGGCGACGATTTCTTTAATGGCACAATTAAAACAATAGATTTAGAACATACGAGCCAAAAAGAAGGTGTTACCTTTAAAGAAGATAACACCCTTTATATAACAGATGAACGCCGTAAAAAAACTGGCGGTAATCTTTATGAATTCACTTTAGAGTAGCTTAAAATTTAAATCCGAAGCCAAACGAAAATCTTAGTCCATCTTCTCCTGTAAACAGGTTAAATGTACCGTTAATGGCATCTGCGCTATTTACCCAGAAACCACCACCATAACTTGAGTGCCACTTGTCACTATCCTCACCATCAAACCATACTCTACCAGTATCTATACCAGTAAACACCCCAATTTGAAATGGTAAGAAGCTAGTTTTAAATTGGTCAAAGCTATATCGTAAATCTCCACCAAAAGTAAGTGCAGATTCACCAGAAAAACGCTGTGTTCTATACGCTCTGTTTCCAGTGTTTCCTCCAGAATGTGCTGCTTGATAAAACTCAAACTCATCACCTAAGTTTACTTGTCCTTGTGCTTTTGTCTTCAATACTAATTTACGATTGTTTGTAAGCGCATTAAAAAAGCCTAGGTAAGGTTTTATATATGCATAGGCATTTTCATCTTCTAAGCTATACTTACCACCTCCAGACAATTCAAACTTCATACCTCTTGTTGGGTTTAATGTGTTGTCATAACTCTCATAACGAAACATTGCTTCTGCTCCTAAGAAAAACTCTCTATCATAAAAACTAGCACCTGCGGGTATAAACTGGTCTGTTACAAATCTGTTTGCAGTATCTTCAATTTCAATACCTTCAATAGAGGCAGTATATTTTAATGTACTACCAAAATCTCCTCTTTTTATGGCTCCAACTTTACCAATTAATTTACCAATTTTCACGCGGTTATAATCCATTGAAAGATCATCATCATTATTTACAGTTTCATTTCCGAAGCCAAAGAAGTTTTCAGAGAAATTCTCACTAGTAAACTCTCCACCAACAAAAAGATTGAAGTTTCCTAACACATTTGCAAACTCACCAGTATACTTTACATCAAAACCACTTGTTGCAAAATAGAAGCCTCCAGATATAGTATGCTGTTGCGTGAATGGGTTTCTTCTAAAAGAGTTTATGGTATAAATATTTTGTAAGCCTAACCTAAACCCATCATCTGGATTAAACCCGAATCCTGGTAACAATACATTTTGTCTTACAATCTTCTTATCCTTGTTATAGTTGTTTACTTCGTAATTATCTGAGAAGCTAAAATTAGCACCACCTTTTTCTTTTACTGTATTAGGCTTAGACTTATAATCATAAACTTTAATACGTTTACCTTCTTGAATATCATAAATGTCATTATTCTGACCTCCAATTATTCTGGTAAAAATTGGTCTGTTTCCATCTCCGGTAACCGTAAAGACATCATCATCATCTAAACCATAAATCCACAATTCTTTTGTTTCGTCTTTGCTGTATGTTTTATCACTTACAACATCTGCTCTCTCACCATCTTTGTTACGGGTAATCTTAACACGAGTTTTACCATCTTCTAAACGTGTAATATCTATATAGTCATCTTTATCTGTAGCAGTAATGATAGCTAATTGGGATACATAGTTGTAATAACGTTCTGTAATATTTACAATGTTATCTCTTCTGCCCTTCATCTTTTCAACAAGACTTTCTTTAGTAAGCTCTTGTGCTTCTAAAGGCATTTTAGAAAAAGCCTCTTCAATAACCTCATCTGTAATATTTTCTTTAATATATCTTGCTTGTGCAAGCCACTCTTCTTTTCCTTTATTCTGAATTAAAGAACGGTCTAAACCTACAGCCGCAGAGTTAAACCACTTTACATTATCTACATTTTCTCCGTACTCAGCAAATTGATTTGTAAAGCCTATTAAGCCTCTTAATGTTGAAAAGAATGCGCCATCAAAATTTGAAAATACTTGATCTCTATCTCTAGGAATAGGTTGGAACACATGTGTACCATCTTCTTTTTCAAACTCACTCCAACGCCATTGGTCTTGGTGCCTGTCCCAATCTCCAACAAGCATATCAAAAATTCTTGCCTTAATGTAAGCAGGCTCGTCTATCTTATATTTTTCATCTCTACGCAAACGTTCGTAAACATCTGCTGTACTCTCTATATCGTTAGGCTTTCCAAAACTTTCTACATCGGCGTGATTTTCTTCAGGACGTTCAACAATCATATAGATTTCATCTCCATATTCATTATTGTATTTACCGAGAGCTTTTTGCTTAGGCACATAAAACAATTTTGGATTTGTATGATAAAGTCCTATTGCATCAGACAATGTTGGTATTGCCATAAACCCATACGGATGTGCAGCCGTATAAAAATCATATAAAATATCTTCTGCAATTGTATTCTTAAAGTCTTCTTCTATATAGCTGTTTTTAAATGCCGTGGTTTGTAAAAACTGTACCGCACTCTTCCTAAGTGCACGCATATTAAAATCTCTTCCGTCTTTAGTTTTTAAACGTAAAGAACGTGTTTGGTGACCACCACCTTTTCTATCAACAGTCATCCCACCATAAAGTGTATCTAAATTTACAGTTTGCACATCTATGTTTGCGCCATAAACATCTCTGTAACGATCTCCCCATATACTTTCATACGTGTCAGACCTATCTGTATCTTCACTCCTATAAACAGAGGCTTTTGTTACTGGGTTAAATGTGTCTGGCAGTGTTGACACGTCAAAATCTTTAGGAGCTTCATGAACTTCTTTCTGATACAATAATACTGGTTTACCTTTTTCACTGCCATAAAAACTAGCCCAAGAAGAACCGTCCTTAAAAACATCTAGAACAACAAAACCTTGTCCTGGATGAGAAAACAACCCGTCGTTACTTAATACTGCATAAGAAGCCTTTGATCCAGACCCTGAAACTATTTGCTTAATATTTTCATTAATAATATACTGTAAACTATGTTCGTGACCAGATGCGAAAATAACGCGGTCGTTATCTTGAGCAAGCGTAGCTAAACGCTTTACCAATCCTTTATACTTATCATTTTGTCTATCTTGTTTAGACACACCACCACTAGTTCTTATTTGCATAGCTAAAGAACCCAATATTGGTAACGGTATTTTTTTCTGGCTAGGATACAAGTGCTTTACTGGTGCATATTGGCCACCGTGAACACCATTTGTATATAATGGATGGTGTAAGGCAAAGATTATAGTTTTGTCGTTATTCTTTTTAAGCTCACCTTCAATTTCTAAAAGCACAGCTTCTCTAGATTTAAGTTGAGGACACTTATCATTAATTGTAGGATGCTTATCCCAATCTTCTAAATACCATTGAGAATCTAAAACTAGCAGCTGTATATTATCTCCTATCTCAAAACTTTCAAAGGCACAACCATCTGTAGGGTGAAATACTTTTTTGTCTTTTAGGCGTTCTTCAAAGTATTTTTCTTGACGTTCTAACCCTTCTAACCCTTCATTATACCAATCGTGATTTCCTGGAAGGAAAATAACTTTACCATCAAAATTTTCAACAGCATCTAATTGAGCATCTAACCTGTATTCTGATTGCGATCTTAGTTTGTCTCCTTTAGGAGGCATTCCTGCAGGATAAATATTATCTCCTAAGAATACTGCATAATTATCTTTAGATTTTACAGAGTCTAGAAAGGTTTTAAATGCCAATAAGCCTAAAGAGGTTCCGCCTGGCTGGCTATAACCAGCATCTCCAATAAGAAAAAAGGATTTATCCTTTTCTTTTTGTGTAGGATAATCCCAATTGCTTGTTTTCTCGTCTTCTTTATAAGTAGTTTGAAATGGCGCACAACCTAAAAGTATTGTAAACACTAGTGCTAGGCAGAGAAGTTTATTGTATTTCATATAAATTTTATCGTTCTTTTTTTTTGTAATTTGCAGGCAATAAATTATCTTATAATTATGTCTGAAGTCGCTGAAAAACCATCTGAACTTGTTCAAAAAGCCGATGAATTTGTCCTTAAATTATTTAAGGAAAAACTTCCTAATACCTTTTTGTATCACAACTACAATCATACTTTAAGAGTCGTTAAAAGTACAAAAGAAATTATTGAACACTCTGAAATTCATGTTAAAGACAAAGAAGCTCTTTTACTTTCAGCTTGGCTGCATGATACTGGTTATGTGGTTAAAGTAGATGGTCATGAAGAAGAGAGCGCTAGGTTTGCAGAAGAGTTTTTAAAAGAAAATAATGCAGACAGTGAACTTATTGAAAAAGTTAAAAAACTCATTTTAGCTACTAAATTCGACTTTGAAACTTCAGACGATTTAGAGTCTATTTTAAAGGATGCAGATGCTTCTCACTTTGCTAAAGATTATTTTGAAGAAACCAGCGAGTTTTTAAGACAAGAACTACAATTACAAGGTATTGCCAATTACACGCCTACAGAGTGGATTAATGAAAACATAAAAATGTTTACAGAGCAGCATAAGTTTCATACAGATTATGCGCTTAAAAACTGGAAGGAGCAAAAAGACCAAAACCTTCTAGACTTATTAGAGTCTAAAAAGAAGAAGGCTAAAAAAATAAGGAAAGAAGAAACTAAAGCACAGCTTAAGGCAAAATACAAAAATGAAAGCCCTGAACGAAGCATACAAACACTTTACAGAGTAACGCTAAGAAACCATATAAAACTAAGTGATATTGCAGATACTAAAGCCAACATATTACTTTCTGTAAATGCTATAATTATATCTTTAGCACTTGCTAACATAATTCCAAAATTAGATTCTGTTACTAACAGACACCTTATGATCCCTACACTTATTTTAGTTTTATTTAGTGTAGCTTCAATCATACTATCTATTATGTCTACAAGACCAAATGTCACTAGTGGAGAGTTCACAAAAGAACAAGTGAAGAAACGAGAGGTGAACATTTTATTCTTTGGAAACTTTCACAAAATGGCTTACGACCAATACCAATGGGCAATGAATGAGATTATAAACGATAAAAATTACGTTTATGAGTCTCTTACAAAAGATTTGTATTTATTGGGTGTTGTTCTTAATAGAAAGTATAGGCTTTTAAGACTAACCTATACTATATTTATGACAGGTATTATTGTTTCTGTGATAAGTTTTGTTATTGCATTCTGGTCTATCTAGACTGTATTAATCTAGTTAATCTAGCTGTTGCATTAACTCCTCATAAGTTATTGTGCTCTTATTGCCAGACTCATCATCTGAAGATGTATAGAGGACATTTACTCGTATAGCTTTTAAACCAACAACACCTTGTACATCTTCTAATTCTAGGATTTCAACTTGATCTCCAAGGTATTTTTTACGCTGTAAAAATTTAATATAGCTTAGGTATTCTCTTTGTTCTGCATCTTGAGTGTATACTATTGCTATTTTACCTTTTTGAGTTACACGCTCTTCTGTGTTTTTCACAAAGGCTTTATCTATACGTTTTTTGATAATCTCATAGCGTGCATTATAAGCACCATCTATATCAAACTTCTTCTCATCCATTCTATATCGTATGGAAAGTGTACTGCTAAACACCAATATTAATGATGCAGCATCTAACTGTAACGGCATACTTTCCTGTATACGGTAAAATCTGTTTTCCATCTCACACATAGTGCTTAGCTGCCACAATCTGAGATTAGATAGGTAAAGCTCATCAAAAGGCTTATTCTTTTGAGTCATTGAGTTTCCTATATAAATATTATGATCTACACCATCTGTTTTATAGCGTTCAAAATAATGAGGATAAATTTTTTGAGCATCTAACTGCTTATTATCTATATATCTTGCTAAGTTCTTATTTATACGCTCCACAGTAAGATCATAATCCTTACGGTGATGATAAAATAATCCTGTATCTGGATTAATTGATGTTCTATATTCTAAAATTGCAGCTTTACAGGACTTAGAGCGTTTAGAAAGATGTTTAAACAAGGGTTTTATTTCGTGCTTAAACATATTAGAAATATTTTGCTCTGTAGAGGCATTTAAAGAATCTGACAATTCATCTTTAACCTCTATAATCTTATATTTTAATTGCTCATAAATAGGCAGCTCTTCTTCAGAACACGCAAGTTCTAAAATATCTAATACTGCATTTAGTTGTTCATCTAAATCGCGTTGAATGCCATCATTTCGAGCATCAGAAGATCCAACAATATCAATTTGGCCGTATAATGGATACACATCTTCAAAAGCTATATCTCTAAAAGATGCAATACCATCATCATCTAAATCTTCAATAAATCGTTTTGCTTCTTGTTCAAAAACCCAATGTACGCTAGGATGTATAGATGTGCATTCGTTTTGTATAACAGCTTTTATTCTATTTTCATAATCTCTTTTGTTACGCTCTACCGCAGTAACAATATATGGTAAGATGTCTTCTAACTTAATTGCATTAATGCTATTTAGCTCATATGGCTTATCAGACACTAGTTCTAATATTCCTAAAAGTTCTCCATTTTTAGCAATAGGAGCCAAAATACAGCTCTTTATATTGTTTTTTAGAAGGTTTTTAGAGAGTAGGTTATGATCGGTTGCATCTGCATATTTATCTACATCTACAATTGTAAAGTAAGACTTATCTTCTACTAAGTTTTTATATGAACTCTCACAAAGTACAGTACCACAATCTTGATTACTCTTTGAATCTAATATATAACTTCTTGCAGACTTGCCTTCTAAATAAGATAGGGTTTCATCTGTTTTATTAAAAGCTGTAAATCCAGCTCTTAAATCTCTTAGTCCGAAAATAGATCTAAAGATACTTTGAAAACGTTGCATCTCTTCGTCTGAATTATTTTCACGACTTAGAAGTGTAGTTTTTAGATTAGAAATTTCATCATCTATAGTTACATCAGTAAGGTTTACAATTGTAAAGCCTTTTAAAATCCAGCTCTTAGGAGGAAATTTAGATTTCCAAAGATCTATATCATTATAGTTCTGAATAAGAAGTTCTATATCATCTTTAGAAATATCTATAGAGCGATCTGTTGGTTCAATATCTATAAAATCTGCATTCATCGCGATGCGATAATGCCTCATTAATCCATCTTCATCGGGTATATCATAATAAAGCGGTCTAGAAAAATCAATAGGATATTTGTAATACTGCTTTATAATTATGATACAGGCATAGATGTAATATAAGTTCTCATCAAAGTTCCTTGCATCTAACTGAAAGTCTTCTCCTGCGTTATTAATTATACTTTTAAAACGTTTTGAAGCATTAAAGATAATATCGTGAAATGGGATTGATGCAGCCTTAATCTCATTGTCTGTTAAGATAGACGGAAAAAGATCATCCAATAAGATTTTAATAGCAGCTTGGTGTTTTGTAAGCTCTTCTAAGTCATTAATACCTTCTGTAAGCTTAGGGAATGAAGAGGCATACTTAAGTATATTCTCCATATTAGCTTTAGCAATACTGCTCGTTACAGAGCCAATCTCAGACTTGTATTGCTCTATAACTTTGTGAAAGCTCACCTTAATATCTAATGGAAACTCTTCTAGTTGCTGTTTCATATTCTAATTCCCTTGGCATTACACCAAATGTTTATAACTACATTCATTTAAAAATAAAGATTTACGTAAATCTTCTGTAAATAGATGTCTTCTCCTTATTTTTGTTTACAAAATTACACAAAATGAAAAAGATACTACTTATTGCAACCATAGCATTATGCTTTAGCTGTAAAAAAGATACAGGCTATGCCGTTAATGGTACTATAGATGAGTCGTTTAATGGCAAAAAAGTTTACATAAGCCACTTAGAAGAAAATAATGCTACTACAAAAATTGACTCTGCAGTAATTGCTGAAGGTAAATTTAAATTAGACCCTCAAGACACAGAGAGACAATACCTTGCTTTCTTAAATATTGAAGGTATTAGCCTAAACTTACCATTTATAGCAGAAAACGAAGCTATAAGTATGACTGTTTATAAAGACAGTTTACGCCAATCTGTAATTAAAGGTGGTGCTCAAAATAAAGTCTTCAAAGATTACCTAAATCATTTAACAGAAACTAATAAACGTATTTCTGAAGGCACTCAAAAAGCAAGAGAAGCTATGTCTCAAGGAGATACTGCTACAATCTCTTCTATTAAAATGGAACGTGAAGAGATTATAGAAAATGACAAGCTTTATAAAATAAACGTAGCTAAAGAACACAAAACATCTTTAGTTGCTGTTTTGGCGCTTACAGATTTAACTAACCTTAAAACTATTTCGAGTATTGAAGCTAAGGAGATGTTCGATGAGCTTTCTGATGAAGTTAAAACCTCTAGCCTTGGTAAGAATTTGTCTAAAATGTTATCTGCTCGTAGCGCTACAGATATAGGTGCAAAAGCTCCAGATTTTTCTGGTCCTACTCCAAATGGAGAAACGCTTTCTTTAAAAGATGCGTTGGGCAAAGTTACTATATTAGATTTCTGGGCATCTTGGTGTAAACCTTGTAGAATTGAAAATCCTAATGTTGTAAGGGTGTATGAAAAATATCACGATAAAGGTTTAAATATTGTTGGAATCTCTTTAGATAAAAGCACTCAAAAAGAGCGTTGGTTAAAAGCTATTGAAGATGACAACCTTACTTGGCAACATGTTTCTAACTTACAGTTTTGGCAAGAACCAATAGCACAACAATACGGTGTAAGATCTATTCCAGCTACATTTATATTAGATGAAAATGGCGTAATTATCGCAAAAAATTTAAGAGGCAAAGACCTTGAAGATAAAATGGCAGAGCTTTTAAATTAAGCACTTACGATTGATAGTTATCAAAATAAAAAAACGCCTAAGTTTTAAACTTAGGCGTTTTTATTTGCGACAATTTAAATATTAGTTGAGTGCAAAAACAACATTAACATCAATCTTAATTGCAATTTCTCCTTTAGCTAAAGTTTCTTGAGGTTCACTTCCAGCAAAGTCAGACTCCATAGCCATCATTCTTACTTTAGGAACTATAGGATTAGCTGTTCCCTGTTCAGAAATACTTATTGCCTTACCTATTGTTTGGTTTAATGTACTAGCATACTGCTCTGCTTTATCTTTTGCATTAAGCATTGCTTTTTTACGAGCTTCTACCTGCAAGCTTTCTAAGTTCTTTGCGCCAAATTCAATTCCATCTATTCTATTAATACCAGACTGCAATAAGCCACTCATTGTTGCATCGTATTGCTCTAAGTCTTCAATCTTTATACTAATAGATTGGTTTGAAGAATACTTATATTCTTTGGTGTTGTAGTTGTAGCTTTTATCTAAACGTACAAAGTTGGTTTGTATGTTCTTATCTTCAATCTTTAGCTTTCTCAAAAATTTAATGACATTATCTACAGAGGCATCTGTTTTAGTTTTAACATCAACTGCAGATGTTCCTTCTTCTTCTACCCTAACCTTTACAATGACGTGATCTGGAACAACATTAATTACACCTTCTCCTTTTACAGAAATTGTAGGTTGTGGATTTTGTTGAGCTGTCATCATAGTTGTGGTAAAAATTAAGGCTAATAATACTGTTAGCTGTTTCATAGTTTTTGTTTTCTTTGGTTAATTACAATAAAGATACCAAAGTTAAAAACCTGAACCAATTTATAGCTTACAAGAGTCTCAACTAAACTGCACTTAAATAAAATAATCTATATTTTACCTGTACGATGAAGTAGGTAAAGCACAACTATAGGTAATGCTAGCAACACAACCATTAATAAGTTTTGGCTTAAAACCCATGGCGCAAATGCTAATGTCATGATATAACCACCTACTGCGCCGCCAAAGTGCGCATCATGACCAATATTCCCTACTTGTTTTTTCATTCCATAAATAGAATATAGTAAATACCCTATACCAAAAATATAAGCTGGAATAGGAATTGGAATAAAGAAGAAATACAGGCTCATCTCTGGATATAATAATATAGAAGCATAAATTACACCAGACACTGCACCACTTGCGCCAACAGCACTATAATGGTATTCATCCTTATGAAAATAGTAAGACAATAAGCTACCTAAAGCAAGACTTACGAGGTAAATGATTACAAACGAAAAAGTCCCTAGCCTATTAATTACAACATTGGCAAAAAAATATAACGTTATCATATTAAAAATAAGATGCGGCACGTTGGCGTGCAAAAACCCAGAAGTAATCATTCTTACCTTCTCGCCTCTCTTAATAGCACCAATATTAAATTTGTATGATTCGAAAAACTCAAAATCATTAAAGCCTTTATAAGACACTAATGCATTTGCTGCAATGATAATAATAGTAACTATGGCTATATCGCCCATAAATATGTAATTTAAGACTCAAAAATACATTATTTTTGCCGAAATCTTTAACATGCAAAGACTAGCCTTTATACTTATTTACCCTTTACTTTTGGGGTTATCCAAACTTCCGTTTTGGTTATTTTATAGAGTTTCAGACTGTTGTTATTTTATTGTGTATTACATTATAAGATACAGACGAAATGTTGTAGACTCTAATCTTAAACGCGTTTTTCCTAACAAGACTAATTCTGAAATAGCTAAAATTAGAAAAGGGTTTTACAAACATATGTGCGATATGTTTTTAGAGATGATTAAAACGCTTTCTATCTCAGACAAAGAATTAAAAAAGCGTTTTGTTTACACCAATCTTGAAGCCCTAAGAGAGTTAGAAAACCTTAACAAAGGAAATATTATTATGTGTGCACACTATGCAAGTTATGAATGGATACTTTCTGCAGCTTTTTACAACTTTAAATACAAGACTTACGGTATTTATAAAAAAATTAAGAATCCGTATTTTGATAAACTAGTTAAAGACATAAGAAGCAGATATGACTCTACCATTATCACAACATTAGAGACACCTAAAACTATGATGCGTAACAAGGCTAAAGGTACATTAGCTAGTTATGGTATGATTGCAGACCAAGCTCCTAAAGGTGGTAAAACAGATTATTGGAGAGAATTTATGGGCATAAATACACCTGTATTTGTAGGTTCTGAAGTTTTAGCCAAACGCTTAGACCTTGCTGTTACATACCTGCATATAGAAAAAGTGAAACGCGGTCATTATGAAGCTACATTTAAAACTATAACAACAGAACCAAAAACCGTTGAGAATTATAAAATTACAGATGCTTATTTCAATTATTTAGAAGACCAAATACGAGAAAAACCAGAGCATTATTTATGGACTCATAAACGCTGGAAGCATAAAAGACCAGTTAATAGCTAAACTTATATTTATGCCAGCAAGCTCTAAAATAATATTAAAAATTACCTGCATTTGCGTAGTCGTGTTGTTTTTTGGTTGTAAAAACAAAGACCTCAGCAAGATTGATACCTATACTTCACAAGGTTCAATAAATGCAGTTATAGAAATTCCTGCAGGTACCACAAAAAAAATTGAGTACAATAAAGAAACACTTGAGTTTAATGTAGACCAAATTGATGGTAAAGATAGGATCATTAAATTTTTACCATACATAGGTAATTATGGTTTTATACCTAGCACATTAAGCGATACCGCCAAAGGTGGTGATGGTGATCCTCTAGACATTATTGTCATCTCAGAAACTAAGTCAACTGGGACAATTTTAAGCGTTATTCCTATAGCTGTTATAAGAATTGTAGATGAAGGAAGAAGATGATAAAATTATTGCTGTTCCTTCCAACAGCTCAGATCGTATTTTAGATATAGAATCATTTAAAGAATGGAAAGATTGTTATCCAGCAAGTATAGAGATGCTTTTAACTTGGTATAACAATTATGATTCTTCTGGGCAAAATGTTATATTAGGCATAGAAGATGAAACTGTAGCCAAATCTATAATCAAAAAGTGGCAATTGTAACCGTATAGCAGTATCACGTTATTAAAACAAGCATCATGAAAATCTTAATTAGCTTTATACTATTTATCTGCATAAATATGTCTTTGTTAGCGCAAGACAATTTTAATAATGCAAGAGCAGATGCCTATTTTAATTTATTAGATAAGCATAACAAATTTATGGGTGCTGTAAAAGTGACAAAAGATGGTGAAAACCTTTACAGTAATGCCATAGGATATGCTTCTGTAACAGATAGCATTAAAAATAATGTAGATACAAAATTTAGGATTGGCTCTATTAGTAAAACGTTTACTGCTACTATTATTTATCAACTTATCGAAGCTGGGAAATTATCATTAGACACAAAACTCTCTACATATTTTCCTAAAATTAAACATTCAGAAGAAATAACCATAAAAGAGCTGCTAAATCATAGAAGTGGTATTTATAATTTCACAACTAGTCCTGCATTTCCTTATATGATGTATAATGAAACTTCTCACGAAGATTTATTAGAGTTAATTTATAATTTAGAACCTGCTTTTTATCCAAACGATAAGTCTGAATATAGCAACACCAACTATGTACTTTTAAGTTATATAATTGAAGAAATTGAAGGCCAAGACTATGCAAAAAGTTTACAGTCTAGGATAGCAGAACCTTTAGGTTTAAAAAATACGTATTATGGTAAGGGAATAGAAATAGCAAATAATGAAGCCTCATCATTTCAATATGTTTCATCTTGGAGTAAATTAGACGATTCTCATTTAAGTATTCCTAGCGGTGCTGGAGCAATAGTTTCTACAGTTTCAGACTTAACTATTTTTATAAACTCACTTTTAACTACAGAGAAACTTATTACAAGTACATCATTAGATCAAATGAAAACTACTATAGATCATTTTGGTCACGGTTTATTTAAAGTTCCTTTTTATGAAGATTCTGGTTTTGGCCATGGCGGCTCTATAGACGGTTTTAAATCTGAGCTATATTATTTCCCTGCTTCTAAAATTGCAGTTTCAATATTATCTAATGGCTTAGCACTTAACTTAAATGATGTTTTAGTTACAGTGTTAAATATAGCTTACAATAAAGACGTTGAGTTGCCAGATTTTTCAGAATTCAATATCTCTTCAGAACTATTATCACAGTATGAAGGAACATTTAGCTCACCGAGTTTTCCTCTTAAAATTACTATATCTTCAGACGGTAATTCACTTAAAGCCCAAGCAAAAGGACAAGGTGCTTTTCCTTTAACAGCAAAATCAAAAACACAATTCGAGTTTTCTGGTGCAGGTATTAAAATTATGTTTGATAAATTGGAAGAAGGAATTTACAAGGAGTTTACCTTTACCCAAGCAGGACAACAATTTACACTTACACAAGAAGACTAATTACTAAACATTTCATGGAACCAATTAGAATTAATAAATACTTTACAACAATTGGCTTTTGCTCTCGCAGAAAAGCAGATAAGCTTATTGAAGCTGGTTACGTAACCGTAAACGGTAAACGCCCAGAAATGGGTCAAAAAATAGATCCTGCAAAAGATAAAGTACGCGTTAATGGAAAGCTTGTTGGACAAGAAGAAGAAAAACCTGTGTACTTAGTTTTTAATAAACCCGTTGGTATTGTTTGTACCACAGATACACACGTAGAGAAAGATAATATTATAGATTACATTAATTATCCTAGCCGTATATTCCCAATAGGACGATTAGACAAACCTAGTGAAGGTCTTATTTTCTTAACCAATGATGGAGATATTGTAAACAAAATATTAAGAGCAAGAAACCACCACGAAAAAGAATACATTGTTACTGTAGATCGTGTTATTTCTGATGATTTTGTAAATAGAATGAAATCTGGAATTCCTATTTTAGATACTGTAACACGTGAATGCGAAGTAGAAAAAATTACTGATTATATGTTTAAAATTGTGTTGACTCAAGGTCTTAACAGACAAATTAGACGTATGTGTGAGTATTTGGGTTACGAGGTACTAACCCTTAAACGTATTAGAATTATGAATGTAACTCTAGATATTCCAGTTGGAGAATATAGAGATTTTACAGATCAAGAATTTAAAGAGCTGCAAGATTTATTAGAAGACTCAGAGAAAACCGCTCCAGAAAATAACTAAAATGCTTAATTGCTAAAGACATATTGGTTTTAAGTTATTTTTAAATATTTTTTATTTTGAAGCACTTATCTTTAAAATTAAAATGGCAAAGAAGAACGATATACCTAGTGTTAAGAATGAGGAGCAATATGAAGCACTAAGAGACAAAGGCTATAGTAAAGAAAAATCTGCACGAATTGCCAATACACCAGATTCTGGTAAAAAAGGTGGTAAAGCAGATACTTATGAGGATAGGACAAAAGACGAATTATATAAGCAAGCCAAAAAAGTAGGTATAGATGGTCGATCAAACATGTCTAAAAAAGAACTTATTAAAGCATTAAGAAATAACTAACCAAACAGTATTAAATGTCTAAAATTAACCCTTTTCACTTAGCAATACCAGTACACAACCTTCAGAAAGCGCGTGAGTTTTATAGAGACGTTTTAGGTTGCCAGGAAGGAAGAAGCTCAGACCATTGGGTAGATTTTAATTTCTTTGGGCACCAATTAGTTATTCATTATAAAGAACAATCTAAATCTGAATCAAGCAATACTAATCCTGTTGATGGTAAGGATGTACCTATACCCCATTTTGGCGTTGTGTTACATTGGGCTGTATTTCAAAAATTTTCAAAAGACCTAAAGAGTAAACATATTGATTTTGTAATTGAGCCCTATATTAGGTTTGAAGGAAAAACTGGTGAACAGGCGACTATGTTTTTTTATGATCCTTGTGGCAATGCATTAGAATTTAAAGCCTTTAAAGATATGTCTCAACTTTTTGCATCCTAACAACCCATGAAAAAACTTTCTCCAACACTTGTAAGACAACTATTTGTCATAATTATTATCCTGTTTTTACTTATTTTAATTTTTAGAGAAATTATCCCTTATCTGGGTGGTGTTTTAGGTGCTATTACATTTTATGTTCTTCTAAGAAAATGGATGGTAATATTATTGCGTAAAGGTTGGAACGAAAACCTAGCAAGCGGTTTATTAATGCTTGGTTCATTTGTAGGGATCTTAGTCCCAATTAGTTTAATTATCATTATGCTAACCTCAAAGATTGGTAAAGCTGTAGATAACTCTGAACGTGTTATTGAAGCTGTAAAAACACAAGTTGACAAATGGGAGTTAAGCGTTGGTTATGACCTAAGCTCACAAATAGATACTGGAAAAATAGCAAGTTGGGTTGGAGATAATCTAAAGAATTTAGCTGGAGGTACTTTTGATGCTTTTATTGCAATAGGTATATTATATTTTATGTTGTATTATATGCTTACCAACCGTAGCCAACTAAGAGAAGCTTTAGATGAATATATACCAATTGGTCACGATAATTTAATTCTTATTGGTAAGGAAAGTAGTGATTTGGTAAGAGCAAATGCAATTGGTATTCCATTAGTTGCAATTTGCCAAGGTATTATAGCTCTTATTGGGTTTTTAATATTTGGTGTACCAGATCCTTTCTTTTGGTTTGTTATAACTACCATAGGATCTATGATTCCTTTTATTGGTACAGCAATTGGTATCATACCTGTCACAATTTTACTTTATGCACAAGGTATGCATTGGCAAGCTATAGCTATATTTATTTACGGTATGGTAGTCGTGGGTGCTACAGATAATTTTATACGTTTATATATGTTACAAAAGCTTTCTAATGTACACCCATTAATTACATTATTTGGAGTAGTTGTAGGTGTACCACTTTTCGGATTTATTGGTTTAATTTTTGGACCATTATTAATCTCTCTTTTCTTGTTAATTGTGAAAATTTATAAGAATGAGTATGGAAAGAATGAAGCTCGTCTTTAAAATTTGATTCCTCAAAAAATCAATCTCTCAACGAAGTATTTTACCTTTCATCAGTAAGTTTAGTTGTATTATATTAAATAATATTAAATTATTATTATGTTAATCAGATAATTAATATCATTGATAGTTATTAAAAAATCAATAGTATTATGAACTTGAAAACTACCTTACTTTTCTCTGTGTTAGCCTGCTTATTCTTGTCAGGATTGCACGCTCAAAACGGGAACGATTGGTCTAGATCGACTAGACAAATTACACAACAAGAAGTTGGCTTTAGAAATGATCATATGCCAACAACTTTTGAGCTTTTCAATTTAGATATTGAAAACTTAAAAAGCAAATTATATAACGCGCCTAAACGAGGTGAGTTTTTCGGAAAATCTAATCATATTATTAGTGTTCCTACAACTGGAGGAAATTTTGAAAGATTTGGAGTTTTAGATACTCAAACATTACATCCAGAGCTACAAGCTAAATATCCAAACATAAGAAGTTATGTTGCTCAGTCTTTAGACAATCCTGGTAACTATATGCGTTTTAGTGTTACTAATAGCGGTTTACATGCTAGTATTTCAAGACCTGGACAATCTACAGTTTACATTGACCCTTATACAAAAGACAAGTCTGTCTATATGGTTTATAAAAGAGACCATTTGGTAAACTTGTCTGTAGGAGAATTTTCTTGTGAGACAGACAATTCTTTTGTAGAAGTAGATAGAGGTTCTTTCCCTTCTAACACGTTAAGAGCTACAAACGACACTAAAATTAGAGTGTTTGAGCTAGCATTATCTTGTACTGGAGAATATGCTCAACTTTTTGCAGGCACTGGTGATGAAGCTACACAGAAAGCTAATGTACTATCCGAAATGGTGGTTGCTATGAGCCGAGTAAATAGTGTTTATGAAAAAGAAATGGGAATTACATTTGAGTTGATACCAAATACAGACCTAATCATTTATTTAGATCCAGAGACAGATCCATGGGATGGTGAGTATAATGACAAAACTCAAGAGGTAATAGATATGGTAATTGGTGACGAGAATTATGATATAGGTCATAATTTTAATACTTCTGGTGGTGGTAATGCTGGATGTATAGGGTGTGTTTGTAATTCAGGAAATAAAGGTAGTGGTTATACAGGTCTTCCAAACCCAACAGGCGATCCTTTTTATATTGATTACGTAGCACATGAAATGGGACACCAAATTGGAGGATACCACACCAACAATGGAACACTAACGTGTTTAAAATCTGGTAATAATACTGAAGTAGAACCAGGAAGTGGCTCTACAATAATGGGGTATGCTGGGATTTGCCTTGGTCAAAATGTTCAAGATCAATCTGATGATTATTTTAACTACGTAAACATAAGAGATATAAGTGCTAATATACAATCTGGGGTAAGCTCATTTTGTCCTGATATAATAGAAACATCTACAATTAACAATGCACCAACAGCAGATGCTGGCGCAGATTATACAATTCCTATTAACACTGCATTTCAACTTACCGGTGTTGGTGAAGATCCAGATTCAGATGATATATTAACTTACACTTGGGAACAAAATGACAATGAAGACATGCAATCACCATTACTTCCTATAGCTTTAGCTACAGCTGGACCTATGTTTAGATCTAGAAGAGGTACTGTAGAACCTTTTAGGTTTTTTCCTCAATTAAGTGATATTTTAGACAACAACCTTACTCCTACTTGGGAAGTAATCCCTAGCAACCAAAGAGATTTTGAATTTGCATTAACTGTAAGAGATAATGTCATGTATGCAGGGCAAACGGCAGATGATTTGATGACCTTATCTACTGATATTTTAGCTGGTCCTTTTGAAGTTTCTTCTCAAAACAATGCAACAACTTGGATACAAGGAGAAACAGAAACCATCTCATGGAATGTTGCAGGAACAGATGGCACATCAGTAAATTGTCAAATTGTAAACATCCTGTTTTCTGCAGCAGGTGATTTTTCTGATACTGTTGTTTTAGCTTTAAACACCCTAAATGATGGTGATGAAGACATTACTGTGCCGCCAACTTTAACTACTACTGGAAGACTTATGGTAAAGGCAGCAGATAATGTGTTTTTAGATGTTAATGATAGTGCTATTACTATTGAAGAAGCTGTTGAAGCTACATTCTTTTTAACTGCAAATGAGGTAGAAAAAGACGCTTGTTCTAATGCTGGTTCAGAAACTCTTACATTTACTTACACACCTTCATCATCGTTTACAGAAACTGTAACATACTCTGCAACAGGATTACCTACAGGAGCTTCTGCTACATTTTCACCAGAGACTTCTAGTACGACTACAGAAACTGTAACAATGACAATAAGTGGTTTTGAGAATGCTTCTTCTGGAGATTATGTAATTACATATCAAGGTGATTCTGGTAGCTTATCTAAAACTCAAGATGCTACAATTTCACTTATAGGTACAAACTTTGACACACCAAGCTTAAGTGCTCCTGCAAATAACAGCGAGAACCAAAGTACTTCTCCACAATATATGTGGTCTGAAGATTCAACAGGTGCTTCAGAATCTTATACTATTGAAGTTTCTACAAACGAAACTTTTACAAATATTATTGAAACAGCTACAGTTGAAACAACAATGTACAATTCTTCTATAGTCTTAAATGAATCAACTAACTATTATTGGAGAGTAAAACCATTTAATGATTGCGGTGAAGCTGAGTTTACAAACTCAAATCAATTTACAACTGGTGTTTCAACATGTAATAGTGAAGAAAATACATCTGCAACACTAACAAGCTCAATAGTTTCAGTAACAAGTTCTATAACAATAGATGATGATTTACCTATCTCTGATATTAATGTTTTAATAGATTTAAAGCACACATATGTTTCAGACCTTACTTTAGAACTCGAAAGCCCTTCAGGTACAACAGTAGTATTAATTAGTGGTGCTTGTGGAGAAGAAGATGATATTTTAGCAACATTTGATGATGCTGGTAATGTAAATTCATGTTCTGGAACACCAACAGTAAATGGTACTGTAAGACCACAAGATGCCCTTTCTGCTTTTAATAATGAAAGTACTCAAGGAACCTGGACATTAACTATTTCAGATTCATTTATTGGGGATGATGGTACACTTGATTATTGGGCTATTGAATATTGTGGCATTGACGAAGTGTTGACAACAAATGATGTAACATTAACTAATGATATCATTATGTACCCTAATCCTTCTAATACAACTGTAAACTTTAGTTTCTCTAATTCTAAAAATTTAGATGTGAAATTATTTGATATGTTAGGAAGATCTGTTTTAAAAACAACACTATCTCAAGCTAACAATACGGTTAATGTTTCTAACTTAGCAACAGGTGCTTACTTAGTGCAAATTAAAACTGATAATGGTAAGACTACTACTAAACGATTAATTGTAGAGTAATTAATTTACCAAGCTCAATACTAATGAAAGCCAGCTAAATAGCTGGCTTTTTTTTTATACTAAGAGATTATATCTGTATTTTTAAACCTCAGTTAAACCTCAGTTAAACCTCACTTTAAAGAACCTACCAGCATTGCTTAATGTTACTTAAACTTGAAAATACATACTAATTTATTGTATATTTTTTTGTAAATAAAATTTTAAAAACTAAACCCAAAGGCTCCTGTAACACCAAAACTTCTGGCATCTGTATTATTAAAATAGTTCCCTCTAAAATGAAAATCTAACCTAAATATTCTAAAAATATTGCCTACTCCGAAACTGTATTCATAGTAAGGTTCTAGGTCTGGTGCTTGTAAAAATATACCTGAAGCATCTAATGCTCTATTTTCATCAGATAGTGTTCCGTATACACCTCTGACTCCTACAATCTCTCTCAAGTTTAAATCTCTAATCAATGGAATTCTAGAAAAGAACCTTCCATTAAAATTATGTTCTAAATGAAATGAGGTATAGGTGTCTGTTACAAACTCATAAAAGTTTAATAAAGGAAAAGAATTAAATATAGAGAATAACGTTTGGTTACCAGGTACAACACTTAACAGTGCCAATGGCACTTCTCCATAAGTTTTACCAGCTTCTAGCGTAGTTGTCATTCTTCCTATTCCACCTATTTTCCAAGGTTGCCTGTAAAACAGTTGTACTTTTTGGTAATCAAAATCGCTATCAATTAAATTTTTAACACCCAATGTATAATTTAAAAATACATTAGCATATTCACCTTCATTAATAAGCGTGCGCTCCACTCCGTAACCTGTAGTTTTTCTTCCTGGCGTATAAGATAGCTTTGTAGAAATCTCTGCTTGTTGTAATTCTGAGGCTATCTGTGTTCTTGCTTCATCTATAAAGTAATCCAAACTAAACGTAGGTGATGCAGATTTTAAAGTTTTATATGTAAAATCTGTCCTGAAGCTAAAATTCTTTTTTGGTTCAAACTCTATGGCAACATTGGTAAGATTAATAGAACTTAACCTATCATTACTACCAACTGTAATTAAAGATGATGATGCCAAACTTCTCCCTAGCACATCTGTACTGTTGGTCAAGCTAGCACCTAATTGCTCTATATCTCGCCTATTACCAGCAGATAGGATAAGCCTAGATTTTCTATCTAAAAGTACTTTTCCAGAAACACCATATTTAAATTGGTTGTCCTTAAAGCCATAAGCACCGTAACCTTGAAAACGCCAAAGGTCATTAAGTGTTCCATAAGTTCTACCGCCAAAACGTACCCGTAAGCCTTCAACAGTGTTATATCCAAATGTTGAAAATACAGGACCATAATCCCAACCATCATAATCTATATATCCTGTTGCTAGTATAGTTCCTATATCATAAAGTCTTTTAAATGCTTTTACAGTTTTTAAGGTATCTAACATTTTATATACACCCTTTTCATCTTTATTAAGTGCTTCTTGACGCTTGTTATGCCAAAAGGCATCATCCCTATTGTAAATAGCTTCATTAAAAGGGTCTACCTCATTATCATAAAAGTCTTTTGGTTTCTTTATATCGAACTTATAATTATCATATAAGGTTGTTCGTTTACCATAAATACCTCTAGCCTCTTCTTTCTTTCTAAAAGAAAAGTCTGACATAAAGTAGTCTCTTGTTATAAGGAATGTTGAATCGTTTAAAACATCAAACTCTTGTTCAATATAAACTTCTTTTACCCAATTGATATTTGCACTTTTAGATACTCTTAAGTTAATATCTTTTATAGCCCAAGTAGAATCATTTACCCAAAAATCTCCTTTAAACGTGAGTTCATTTTTACGTCTTGGATAATACACAATATTATAACACCACTTATTGTCTATATAAGCACTATCTGAGAGCACATAATTATACACACCTACACCTGTTTTAGATAATGGACTAGTAAAACTTTTATCGAAAAATTTTATGTAGTTATCGTAAACATCATAATCTGCATACAGGTCTTTTATAAATGCAATAAGGTTTTGATTGTTACTAAACCCTGAATTCTTATTTCCAAGAAGGTCCTTTTTTTCTTCGTTTAGAGTGTTATCTCCAAAAATCTTAGAGGACTCTTCATTTATGAAAATTGGAAGGTAAGTTTTTCCTGTAATGTTATTGGTGTCTGTTTCTTCAAAGATAAACTCCATACCATTAAAAATTCTACTTTCAATAAGCGTGCTATCAATTGTATTTAAATCAAATTCTAGCTTTTCGTACTTATCGTATTGGTATTGTTTAAATTTCTTTACACCATTTTCTCTTCTGTTTTCCCAAATTTTCTTGAGAATATCTATTGCAGGATTATTCTTTTTAGAAGTTTTACCTTGATAAATAATAACTTCACTCAAAGAGTTTTCTTCTTCTTTAAGTGTTATTTTCAAGTTGTAATTACTGCGTTTTTCAAGAACAAATCGCTGAGTTTCAAACCCCACAAAACTAACTGTTAATGCGTCGTAATTATTATCAGACTCTACATAAAAGCGACCTTCTTCATTGGTAATTGTACCAACAGTTGAACCTTCTAAAATTACATTAGCAAAAGGGACAGGTTCTCCGTTAGAGTCAAAAACCTCACCACTAGCTTTAGTTTGAGCTAACACAGACAGTGTAAATAAACTAAAACAAAAAAATAAACTGTATCTCATCATTACTTTTAGAAGGTTACTTGGTCTTTAAATATTAAAAACCTTTCACCTTTATAAAATTCTTTATTTACATACAGTAAAAAACAACCTGTGCTTTATCCCTAAACAGAACGCCAAGATTTAAAATCTTGAATTACTTGTACATCACTTTTTTAACAGCCGCAACAACATCGTCACTATTTGGCAACCATTCTTTTAAAAGAACTGGTGAGTATGGTGCTGGTGTATCTGCTGTATTTATTTTTATGATTGGTGCATCAAGGAAATCAAAAATTTCTTCTTGCACTCTGTATGCAATTTCAGAAGAAATATTACCAAATGGCCAAGCTTCTTCTAGAATAACTAATCTGTTAGTTTTTTTAACAGACTTGTATATGGCATCAAAATCTAAAGGACGAACCGTTCTTAAATCTATAATCTCACAAGAAATATCTTCTTTAGCTAAAACCTCTGCTGCTTCATAAGCCTGCTTTATAATCTTACCAAAAGAAACAATAGTTACATGCTCTCCTTCACGCTTAATATCTGCTTTCCCTAACTCGATAGTGTATTCCTCTTCTGGAACCTCACCTTTATCACCATACATTTGCTCGCTTTCCATAAAGATAACTGGATCATCATCTCTTATAGATGCCTTAAGTAGTCCCTTTGCATCATAAGGATTAGATGGCACTACTACTTTTAATCCAGGACAATTAGCGTACCAGCTTTCAAAAGCTTGTGAGTGTGTAGCGCCCAATTGCCCAGCAGAAGCTGTAGGACCTCTAAATACAATAGGAATATTAAATTGACCGCCAGACATTTGTCGCATCTTAGCAGCGTTGTTTATTATTTGATCTATACCAACCAAAGAGAAATTAAAGGTCATAAACTCTACAATTGGCCTATTACCATTCATTGCAGATCCTACTGCTATACCAGCAAAACCAAGTTCAGAAATTGGTGTGTCTATAACGCGCTTAGCGCCAAACTCATCTAACATGCCTTTAGAGGCTTTGTAAGCACCATTGTACTCTGCTACTTCTTCACCCATTAAAAAGACGCTTTCATCTGCACGCATTTCTTCGCTCATTGCTTCGCAAACGGCTTCTCTAAATTGTATTTCTCTCATATTATATAAATGTCAAATTGAGATAGTAAAACTATCATGCATTTTAAGGTCAACAAAAATAGCAATAACAATGAATATCGATGTATTATAAAATAGAATATTTTATTATGCGCGCATAGCATTTTTCATTTCAATTTAGTATATTCGCATCACAATAAAATTAGTTTAAAAAACAGTCTATTATATATGAAAATTCTAGTATGTATAAGCCACGTGCCAGACACAACGTCTAAAATCAATTTCACAGATGGCGACACAAAGTTTGATACCAATGGTGTACAATTTGTAATAAACCCTAATGACGAATTTGGTTTAACTCGTGCTATGTGGTTTAAAGAAAAACAAGGTGCCAGTGTAGATATTATTAATGTTGGCGGCCCAGAAACAGAACCTACGTTAAGAAAAGCATTAGCTATTGGAGCAGATACAGCTATACGTGTTAACACACCTGCTTTAGATGGTTACCAAGTAGCAAAAGAAATAGCTGCAGTAGCTAAAGATGGCGACTACAACCTTATTATTGCTGGACGTGAGTCTATTGACTATAATGGTGGAATGGTACCAGGAATGTTAGCAAAATTATTAGATGCTAACTTTGTAAATACCTGTACTGGTTTAGAAATAGATGGCGAAACTGCAACTGCTACAAGAGAGATAGATGGTGGTAAAGAAACACTTTCTGCTAAATTACCTTTAGTAGTTGGTGGCCAGAAAGGTTTAGTTGAAGAAAGTGATTTACGTATTCCTAATATGAGAGGTATTATGATGGCTCGTAAAAAACCATTAAATGTAGTTGAACCTACTGGAGCGTCTAAAGAAACTCAAGCCGTAAAGTTTGAAAAGCCTGCCCCTAAAGGTGCTGTTAAACTTGTTGAAGCAAACAACTTAGACCAACTTGTAGACTTATTACATAATGAAGCTAAGGTGATATAATTGTAGTTTACAATTTTATCATTATTCATTTTAACTTATAAAATAAAAACATGTCAGTTTTAGTATATACAGAATCAGAACAAGGTCAATTTAAAAAGACCGCTTTAGAAGTAGCTTCTTACGCTAAAGGAGTTGCTAAAATGTTAGGCGTATCTGTTACAGCCGTAGCATTTAATGCCGAAGATACTTCTACACTTGCAACTTATGGTGTAGATAAAGTATTAAATGTAAAAAATGACAAGCTAGAAAAATTTAATGCAGAAGCTTATGCAGATGCATTAGCTCAAGCAGCTAAGAAAGAAGATGCTAAAGTCATTATTGTAAGCCAAAGCGCTAATGCAAAATATTTAGCACCATTATTGGCTGTAGATCTAGAAGCTGGATACGCATCAAACGTTGTTGCTCTTCCAGAAAACACATCTCCTGTAACAGTTAAGCGAACTGCTTTTACAAACAAAGCGTTTAATATTACAGAAATTACTACAGACAGAGCCATAATCGGTGTTTCTAAAAATGCTTATGGTTTACATGAAACAGAAGCTAGCGGAACAAATGAAGATTTTATTCCAGAATTAGGCTCAGAAGATTTTACAGTTAATGTAGAAAGTGTAGATAAAGCTACAGACAAAGTAACAATTGCAGATGCAGAAGTAGTTGTTTCTGGAGGTAGAGGACTTAAAGGCCCAGAAAATTGGGGTATGATTGAAGAGCTTGCAGACGTTTTAGGTGCTGCAACAGCATGCTCTAAGCCAGTTTCGGATATGGGATGGAGACCACATAGTGAACACGTAGGACAAACTGGAAAGCCAGTTGCATCTAACCTATATATCGCAATAGGAATCTCTGGAGCAATACAACATTTAGCAGGTATAAATGCCTCTAAAACTAAAGTAGTAATTAACAACGATCCTGAGGCACCATTCTTTAAAGCTGCAGACTACGGTGTTGTTGGAGATGCTTTTGAAGTTGTACCAAAATTAATTGAGAAGCTTAAAACATTTAAAGCAAACCAATAAAATAAAGATAATATAAGTCTTTAACGCATAATTTTTATAAATTGTGCCACAAATTAAGGCTGTTTAAACTTAGGTATAGCCTATCTTTAAACAGTCTTTTTAATTGAAATCACATGAGTTTAGTCCGCTTGGACATTAAGGGTATTTCCTATAGCCAAACACAGAATGGTGCTTATGCACTTATTTTAAACGAGCAGGAAGGCAACAAACAGCTACCAATAGTTATTGGTGCTTTTGAAGCACAATCTATAGCCATAGCTTTAGAAAAGGATATTAAACCACCAAGACCACTTACACACGATTTGTTTAAGAATTTTTCTGAACGTTTTGAGATTAATATTAAACAAGTTATCATTCATAAATTAGTTGATGGCGTATTTTACTCTAGCCTAATTTCTGAACGCCAAGGTGTAGAGGAAACAATTGATGCCCGCACAAGTGATGCCATTGCATTAGCACTTAGGTTTGATGCACCTATTTTTACATATCAGAATATATTAGACAAAGCAGGTATTTACCTGAATGCAGAACCAAAATCTGCAAAAGAACAACGTGAAGAAGCAGACACTATTTTAGACAGTGTAATGCCAGATGAACCTTTATCATCGAGCAGCTCTTCAGATTATTCAAATTTATCTCTCAAGGAATTAAACAAGATGCTCGACCAAGCTGTTAGCAAAGAAGACTATGAACAGGCTGCGCTATTAAGGGACGAGATTTCTAAACGAAATTAAATTTATGTTGAAACACTACATCTCTTTAAGCATTATTTGCTTATGTCTGGCCTTTTCTAATCTTACATCTGCACAAATACAAAACACTTGGGAGTTTACAAGTGTTACCAATGCACAAGGAGAAGAGCTATTTCAAATAAACAGCGAAAACGACATCCTAACAATAAAAGAAGGTCGTTTTAACTACAGCCTTGAGGCTAATAATATAGAAGCAAGTGGAGATTATATGCTCCAAAACGATTTGTTAGTTTTCTTTTACTCTCAACCAAAAGATACAATTAGAAGATTTAGAATAACTTACGAAAGTGACTCTGAATTATCTTTTAAGGAAAATGAGAATACCTATAACTTTAAAGCGACCTCTCAAAATGTAACAGAAGTTTTACCGGTTAATACCTCTAAAGAATTAATACCTAATGGAGGCTTTACATTTAATAGCTTTTGGCGTGGCGCTATAGGTATGCTATCCCTACTTATTATTGCTTTTATATTTAGCAGCAATAGAAAAGCTATTAATTGGAAAACTATTGGTGTAGGATTAGGCGCACAACTTCTTCTTGCAATTGGAGTTTTAAAAATATCTTTTGTTCAAAGTATTTTTGAATTTGTAGGTAAGATATTTGTGAAGATTTTAGATTTTACTGCTGCTGGTAGTGAGTTCCTTTTAGGAGGAATGATGGATGTAGATAGCTTTGGCTTCATCTTTTTGTTTCAAGTACTTCCAACAATTATTTTCTTTTCAGCGCTAACCTCTATCCTATTTTATTTAGGTGTTATACAAATAGTAGTAAAAGGCATGGCTTGGGCCTTAACAAAATTATTAGGTATATCTGGAGCTGAGAGCCTAAGTGTTGCTGGTAATATATTCTTAGGTCAAACTGAAGCACCTTTAATGATCAAGGCTTATTTAGAGCGCATGACCAAGTCTGAAATTTTATTAGTCATGGTTGGCGGTATGGCTACAGTAGCTGGTGGCGTATTGGCGGCTTACATCGGGTTTTTGGGTGGAGATGATCCTGCATTACGTTTAGAGTTTGCCAAACACCTTCTCGCTGCATCTGTGATGGCTGCACCTGGTGCAATTATTATTTCTAAAATACTTTTTCCACAACAGGAAAAAGTAAACAAAGATGTAGAAGTTTCCTCAGACAAGATTGGATCTAATATTTTAGATGCCATAGCAAATGGTACTACAGAAGGCTTAAAGCTTGCAGCAAATGTTGGAGCAATGCTATTAGTATTTATAGCTCTTATAGCAATGGTAAATGGTATTCTTGGATATGCAGCAGGTTTTGATGGGTTTACAATTGCATTTTTAAATATAGACTGGCACTTTACTTCCTTAAATGAAGTCATTGCAAACAATACAACCTATAATGCATTGTCTTTAGAATTTATTCTAGGTTATACATTTGCACCACTTATGTGGTTAATTGGAGTAGCAACAGATGATATTGCTCTAATGGGACAATTGCTAGGTATCAAGTTAGTTGCAAGTGAGTTTGTTGGGTATATACAATTAGCAGATCTTAAGAATTCTGCAAATGCATTAAGTCTCAACTACGAAAAGTCTGTAATCATGGCAACGTATATGTTGTGTGGTTTTGCAAATTTTGCTTCAATAGGTATACAGATTGGTGGTATAGGATCACTAGCGCCTGGACAACGAAAAACCTTGTCGCGATTTGGAATGAAGGCACTTATTGGCGGTACACTAGCATCTTTACTTTCTGCAACAATAGCAGGAATGATTATAGGTTAACCATAACGCTCAACAAAACTTTCAGCCCAATCTTTAGCTTCGTCTACCGTTTTAAAAAACGCAAAGGAGTTTTTAAAAAGACGCTGTTCTTTAATTAGCTGATCAAATATTTTCTCTGCTTTAGAAACTATGGCTATACCAATTACCTGCTTAGGATTAGCAAGTTTATAGGATTTTAAATCTATAGTTGTTTCCTCTTTTCGGTCTACAATAATTACATATTTACGTTTACCAAAATGATTAAGCACGTCTTTAGACTGCTCAAGCGTCATATTACAGTTTTCTTTTAAGTTTACAAAAGAGTAATGCTCTGTAAGCTCAAGTGTTGCGAAGCCGTAATCTATCTTCTTAAACATAGCTATTATTTAACTGCATAGGCCACAAAAGATGCCGCCCAATCTTTTGCTTCTTCTAAACTTTTAAAGAATGCAAAAGAGCCTTTATACATTTCTTGTTCTTTAATTAAGTCTTCACTAGCATTTTCTTTACTAGTCACAATAGCTATTCCTACCATACGTTTATGGTTTACATACTTGTATGCATCTATATCAATTGAAGATGCAAACTTTCTGTCTGAAATAACTACGTGAGGGTTCTTCTTATAAAAGTCATTAATATCGTTCATAACGATTTTGCACTCTTCTAACGAAAGAAATTTATTCTCAACTAAATCGAGATGACAGTAAGTTTCATATAAATGAAAATTCCCGAATGGATATTGTATTGTTTTCATAGCATTAATTACAATTCTACAAAATTATAATATTTTCCTAAACAATGTTAAGGTATTCCTAAAATATATTGGTTAATAAGTAAATAATATTTTTTAGGACTCTAATTAAGACCTTGAAATTTAATTTAATACTTTAGCCTCATAACTAAAACTTAGACTTTAAAATGAAGCAATACCATGATTTAATGCGCCATGTATTAAAAGCAGGCGTACAAAAAGGAGATCGTACTGGTACTGGTACCAAGAGTGTTTTTGGTTATCAAATGAGATTTAATTTGAGTGAAGGTTTCCCTATGGTTACTACTAAGAAACTTCACTTAAAATCTATTATATATGAGCTATTATGGTTTTTAAATGGAGATACCAATATTAAGTATCTGCAGGATAACGGCGTACGTATCTGGAATGAGTGGGCAGATGAAAATGGCGATTTAGGACCAGTGTATGGCCACCAATGGCGTAATTGGAACTCTGAAGAAATAGACCAGATTAAGGATATAATAGATACATTAAAAAATAACCCTAACAGCAGACGCATGTTAGTTTCTGCTTGGAATCCTAGTGTGATGCCAAATACTTCTGAAAGTTTTAGTGAAAATGTAGCTAAAGGAAAAGCTGCATTACCACCTTGTCATGCTTTCTTTCAGTTTTATGTTGCAGAGGGAAAGCTGTCTTGTCAATTATACCAACGTAGTGCAGATATATTTTTGGGTGTGCCTTTTAATATAGCCTCTTATGCCCTACTTACTATGATGATAGCTCAAGTATGTGGTTATGAAGCTGGAGATTTTATACATACTTTTGGTGATGCCCATATTTATAACAATCATTTTGAACAAGTTGAGCTGCAACTCTCTAGAGAATGCAGACCATTACCAAAAATGCAAATTAATAAAGACGTAAAAGATATCTTTGGCTTTAAATTTGATGACTTTACGTTAATAAACTATAATCCGCATCCGCACATTAAAGGTGCTGTTGCCATTTAAAACTTTACTATGAAAAACCTACTATTACTAGTTGTATTTTTAATTAGCGGCATGAGCTTTGCCCAAGATGGTGTTAGTGTATCTGGAAATACAGTTTCTATGAGAGAAATCCCACCAACTTGGCCAGGTTGTACTGGAAGCGAGTTAAAAAAGAAAAATTGCTTTAATCAAAAGCTAGCACAACACATTGGTAAAAACTTTAAATTTCCAAAAGAATATAAAGCAGAGGATAAAGGCACTAAAGTAATTGTAACTTTTATAATTAATGAAGAAGGGAAACCTGAAATTAAAGAAGTTACTGGCGGAAAACCTTATTTACAAGAAGAAGCAAAGCGTAATATATTGCAAATTCCTGAAATGAAACCTGGAATGTTAGGCGGAAAACCAAGAGCTATTCAATACAAAGTTCCTTTTAATTTTTAGTTTTTGTTTAAAACTGTCTTGAAAAATATTTAGTAAATTTGAGTGTAAGCCTAAAGCTTGCACTCTTTTTTTTATGATAGCTACAAATACAATCCTAGATTTCTTCCTAGAAACTAGACATACAACAGAAACCATTTGCAAGCCACTTGAAATTGAAGATTATGTGGTGCAACCCATTGTAGATGTATCTCCACCAAAGTGGCATCTAGGTCATAGCACGTGGTTTTTTGAAGAGTTTATTTTAAAATCTTTTAAAGATAACTACGAATGCTTTAACGATAGTTATGGTTTTGTTTTTAATAGCTATTACGAAAGTTTTGGTAAACGTGTTGTAAGAACAAATCGAGGTAACCTCTCAAGGCCAACTGTAAATGATATTTATAAATACAGACATTATATCACCAAACAAATGGAGCTTCTATTACAAGACAATGACTCCGAAGAATTAATTGAACTTGTTGAAATTGGTATACATCACGAAAAGCAACATCAGGAATTATTAATTACAGATATAAAATACATTTTAGGTAATAACCCCTTATTGCCTAAATACAATGATACATTTACAGAGCATACAGCAGAAAATCACAATAGAGAATGGCTTTCTGTAAATGAAGGGTTATATGACATAGGTCACAACTCTAAAGATTTTTGCTATGATAATGAATTGGGCAGACACCAAGTATTTATTAACGCCTTTCAGATTTCCAATACATTAGTTACCAATGGTGAGTTTATGGAGTTTATGGAAGCAGATGGTTATAAAAATGCATTATTATGGCACGCAGAAGCTTGGGATTGGCTTAGCACAGAAAATATTTCAGCACCACAATATTGGCATTTTGATAATAATATTTGGCAACATTATACTCTACAAGGCTTAAAGGAGATAGATCCTAATGCACCACTTACACATATTTCTTATTATGAGGCATTCGCGTTTGCTCAATTTAAAGGCTTAAGACTACCAACAGAGTTTGAGTGGGAAGTCTCTCAACATTTATTTAATTGGGGACAGCGTTGGGAATGGACAGAAAGTGCTTATTTACCATACCCAAACTATAAAAAAGCAGATGGTGCTTTAGGCGAGTATAATGGTAAATTTATGGTTAGCCAAAAGGTGTTAAGAGGTGGTTCTGTTGCTACTTCATCTAAACATACACGACCAACATACCGTAATTTTTTTCATCCAAATTTAAGATGGCAGTATACAGGATTAAGGTTAGCTAAATAAACACGACTACTCTTTCTTTTTACAGACCACAACATAACATATGACAAACTCTAATACAAAAACCTTCAACTCTACATTTGAGAAAGAAGTTAATGAAGGTTTAGTTGCGTTTCCTAAGTACCTATCTTCTAAATGGTTTTATGACAAAAAAGGAGATAAACTTTTTCAAGATATCATGGCAATGCCAGAATATTATCTCACAGATTGTGAGTATAATATTTTAGACACTCACACTGCTGCTATTGCCAATCAATTTAATAGCCCAGAAGGATTTGATTTAATTGAACTTGGTGCAGGAGATGGCAAGAAAACTAAATTGCTTTTAAAATATTTATCAGACCAAAATGTAAATTTTGATTATCTGCCAATTGATATAAGCCAAAATGCTTTAGATCAACTTGAAGAAAGCTTAACAAAGGAATTTCCAAAGGTTTCAGTAAAAACTCAACAAGGTACTTACTTTGAAGTTTTAGAAAAGATTTCAGAATACAATAAAAGAAAAAAAATTATCCTTTTTCTAGGCTCCAACATTGGTAATTTACTTCATGAACAAGCTATCAACTTTTTAACGAAAGTAAAAGATGTTATGAGTGGTGACGATATGCTTTTTATGGGCTTTGATCAAAAAAAACATCCTCAAACAATTTTAGATGCCTATAATGACAAAGCTGGAATTACAGAGGCATTTAATAAAAACATACTTCATAGAATTAATAATGAACTAGAAGCTAATTTTAATGTGGACAACTTCTTACATTGGGAAGTATATGATCCTGAAAGCGGATCTGCAAAAAGTTACCTGGTAAGCAAGGAAGCCCAAACTGTTTATATAAAAGCTTTAGATCTTACTGTAAATTTTAATGCTTGGGAAAGTATACATACAGAAATATCTCAGAAGTATACAGATGCTGTTGTAGAGTGGTTAGCTGAAGAATCTGGACTTAAAGTTGTCACTAACTTTACAGATGAAAACAAGTATTATAAAAACTATATTTTTAACGCCAACTAAATCTTAGTATATGTCTTCAATAGCTACAGAACGTCTTGTATTAAAGCCTACAACTGTTGAAGATGCAGCATTTATTTTAGAACTCTTAAATTCTCCTAAATGGTTAAAATTTATTGGAGACAGAAATGTAAAGTCTATTGCAGAAGCAGAAGCATACATAAAAGAACGAATGCTACCACAATTTGAGCGGTTAGGATTTACTAACAATGTAGTTATACGAAAAGCCGATGGTAAGAAAATTGGTGCTTGTGGTCTTTATGATCGTGATGGTTTAGAAGGTATAGATATTGGATTTGCTTTTTTACCGGGTTTTGAAGGGCAAGGTTATGGTTACGAAAGTGCTAGTGCGTTATTACAAACAGCATTTAAGGACTATAAATTAAACCGAGTTATTGCTATAACCTCCAAGCATAATATGCCATCTCAAAATTTATTAATAAAACTAGGTCTAAATTTTGAGAGTATGATTACCTTACCATATGAAAATGAAGAGCTTATGCTTTTCTCTATTGAAAACTAATCCCAACATTTAGATTATGAAAGCTATTTGGAATAACACAGTAATTGCTGAAAGTAACTCTACAATTATTATAGAGAATAACCATTATTTTCCTCCAAGCTCAGTAAATAGTGCTTTCTTAAAACCATCAGAAACTACAACAGTATGTCCTTGGAAAGGAGAAGCATCTTATTACACTATTAAAGTAAATGAGGACATCAATAAAAATGCTGCCTGGTATTATCCTAACCCAAAAGAAAAAGCTTCAGATATTAAAGATTATGTAGCCTTTTGGAAAGGTGTAAGTATTACAGAGTAGCTGTTATAACACTCATTAATTTTTCTAAATCTTCTTCAGTATTAAAGTAATTAAAACTAACACGTATACCATTACCTCTTTGTGAACATAGTATCTCATTTTTGATTAGCGTATTGTATAGTTTATCATCACCTTTAATATTAAAGATTGAAGAATGCGCATTTCGTTTTAACACAGCTTCATCTAATAAATGATGCTTTTCAAATTGATGTTTAGCAGATGTAGACAAAACTTTTATTGAACGTTCTATATTCTCTACACCAATTTGATTACTAACAGTTAATGCAACTTTTAAGCTTCCAAAGTTTAAGGTATCTTGATGACCAGGTTCAAACCTTCCTAAAAAACTATTATCCTGTTGTTTGTATTTACCAAAGCTAGAGTTAAAACCAATAGTTTTAGGAAAGACCTTATTAGGCACCTCATCTTTAAATAATAAAAATCCGTTACCATAACCCGCATTAAGCCATTTGTATGCACTGGCGCCCAAAACATCAATTCCAGAATCTTTAAAATTAAAAGACTCAGTACCGCAGTATTGAGTACCATCTGCTACAAATAAAGTTTCAGGATATTGCGCTTTTAAAGTATTTATAACTTGTAAGTCTATTTTTATACCAGAAATATATTGCACAATACTAAATGCAAACACGTCTGGTTGTTGGCGCTTAAATTCGGCTATTAAATCTTGTTCTAAATTTGCTGAAATAGAAATATAGTTTCTTTTGAAATCTCTAGTTTCAATAGGCCAATTTATTGAAGGATAATCACCTTTTAAAAGCAAAAACAAACTCTTGTTTGGCAACCCTTCTAAAAAGGTATTAAAACCTAGAGAGAAATTTTGAACCAAAGCTATTTGATTGGGCTCACAAGTAAAAAAACTACCAACTGCTTCTCTTGTTTGTGAGAGCATTTCACTTTGATAGTCTTTAAATTTACTACCATATTTAAAGAACTGCTCATCATGATCTTTTCTAAAATCTAAGACAGATTTAGAGAGTAACCCAGATGCTGCTGTATTTAAGTAAGTAGTGGTCTTTAGTATGGGAAATTCAGCTTCTATCCTATTTTTCATTATATCTAAGGTAAAAATTGGTACATTTGAGTAGTGTTATAAAAGTACTCATAATATGTTTTCTAAAAATACCAAATCTAAAGACTTAGACAGAGATCAACGCGAGCTTTTTGAACATGCTCAAGATCGCATAAAACAGAAAAAAAGACTTACACAACACTTTGTTATTTTCTTAGCAGGCTCTATTTTACTTATAGTTATTAATGTGGTATTGGGCTATGGAAAAGATGTAAAGCTTTTTGGAGCAGATTGGTTTGTATGGGCTATTTTACTCTGGACATTCTTCTTCTTGGTTCACGCACTAAACGTTGTAATTACCAACAAGTTTATGGGTAAAGATTGGGAGCAAAAACAAATGGATAAATTAGTAGAAAAGCAAAAGAAAAAGATTGAAGAAATGCGCCAAAAGGTTGCTGTAGATATGCCTGTTCCAGAAAAAAAAAGCAATCTTCAAAACCAGAGGCCTACAGATCCCAACCTACCACTAAACTCATAACGAATCCTATGCTTACCATGATTGCTGCTGCAGCAGAAAATAATGCCTTAGGTAAAGACGGCGACTTAGTTTGGCACTTGCCAGACGACTTTAAAAGATTTAAAAAACTTACAACTGGCCATCACATTATTATGGGCAGGAAAACCTTTGAGTCTTTTCCTAAACCTTTACCAAACCGAACTCATATTGTAATTACTAGAAACAGAGATTACACTAAAGAAGGCTGTATTGTTGTTCATAATTTAGAAGATGCCTTAAAAATTGCCGAAGAAGACACACAGCCATTTATTATTGGTGGCGGAGAAATTTATAAACTTGCTCTAAATGCTTCTGAAAAAATTGAACTTACAAGAGTTCATGATACGTTTGAAGCAGATGCCTTTTTTCCAGAAATAGATCTTTCTAAATGGGAGCTCATGAACGAAGAGTTTCACGAAATAGATGAACGCCACAGCGTTTCATTTACATACCTTACTTATGTTAAGAAAACAGCTTCTTAACAATCCTTAACACTCATTAGAAATCATTTAGCAGGTTAAATACTACACAAGTTAGTCATCCTAAGTATCTTTAGTTAAAAAGATACTATTATGAGCAATACACAAGAGTTTGACAAAGACACCAAAGCTAAATTTAAAAATCTAGTCACGGAGATAACAGTAGCCATGATGGCTACAAAACTAGGAGAAACACCGCTTCATATTGTTCCTATGATGACTAAAAAGGTAGACGACTTAGGTAATATCTGGTTTTTAAGTGGTGGTCATAGTGATCATAATGGGCATATTGTAAATAACCCAAAAACACAGTTGGTATATAGTGATCCAAAGCAAATGGAATTTATAAGCGTCTATGGTAATGCTTTTATCTCTACAGATCAATCTATTTTAGAAGACTTATATAGCAAAGACGATGATCGCTGGTTTGATGGTGTTACAGATCCAAACCTTACCGCAATAAAATTTACACCTAAAGAAGCAGAGTTTTGGGATTCAACACAGAATAAATATATAAATCTATTTAAAGTAAGAGCAACATCTTCTGCAGAGTCATAAATACCACAAATTAATTAAGAGGGTTTTTAGGCACACGCATAACGGTTCTTTTTTAAACCCTGTTTTTTATTGCTATTTTTGAACTTTAAAAACCAACCTATGCACGCATTTATATTTCCTGGACAAGGTGCCCAATTCTCTGGAATGGGATTAGATTTATACGAAAGCTCTAACGAAGCTCAAGACTATTTTAACAAAGCAAACTCAATATTAGGATTTAACATCTGTGATATTATGTTTGAAGGTTCTGCAGAAGATCTAAAACAAACTAAAGTTACACAACCAGCTATTTTCTTACACTCTACTATTTTAAGTAAAGTTATGGGTGATAAATTTAAGCCAGATATGGTTGCAGGTCACTCATTAGGTGAGTTTTCTGCTTTAGTAGCCAATAAAACTTTAGAGTTTGAAGATGCTCTTAAATTAGTATCTCAACGCGCTCAAGCTATGCAAAAAGCATGTGAAGCTCAACCAAGTACTATGGCTGCCGTTTTAGGATTAGACGATCATGTGGTTGAGGCTATCTGTGCAGATGTTGATGGTACTGTAGTAGCAGCAAATTATAATTGTCCAGGACAATTGGTAATCTCAGGTGAAATTGACGCTATCCACACAGCTTGTGAACGCTTAAAAGAAGAAGGTGCAAGACGTGCATTGGTATTACCTGTTGGTGGTGCTTTTCACTCACCACTTATGGAACCAGCAAGAGAAGAGTTAGAAGCAGCAATAAAAGCAACTACATTTAATACACCTATTTGTCCTGTTTATCAAAATGTGACAACATTTGGTGTAACTAACCCAGAAGAAATACAAAAAAACTTAATCTTTCAACTAACAGCTCCTGTAAAATGGACACAAAGTATGCAACAGATGATTAAAGATGGTGCTACTAAGTTTACAGAAGTTGGACCAGGCAAAGTCTTACAAGGCTTACTTGGTAAGATTGACAGAACTGTTGAAAAAGAAAGCGGTACTATTTAGTAATTGCTTAAACCTATATTAAAAGCGTCTTATTAAGACGCTTTTTTTTATTCATATATAAATACTAAAATTATTCTTTAATAAATTGAACGTGACGAATGCCTTCTAATGTAGTTAATTTTACAATGTACAATCCAGAAGCTAATGATGACACATTTATAAATTGACTCTGTTCACTTTGTCTTAAAAGTTGTCCCCTTAAATTATATACAGCTAAGTGTTGTAATGGTTGATTTGATTGAACAAATAATCTATTTGTAACAGGATTAGGATACACCTGTAATTCCTGCAACCGCTTTTCTGGAACAGACAAGACACATTCGGTATCTGAAAACGAAGTGACCTCTTCATCATAAATCCAATTGGCGTAATTGCCAGTACCAGATGCCGCTTGGTCTTCATTATCTACAAGAATACAGTTTAAATCTGGGTTATCACCAGCTCTCATAGAAATTATACTTTCATTATTTTCATTATTTAAATTAAATGAACTAATCAAAGTATTTGTAACATTCACTCTTGTTAAATTAGGGTTTTGACTTAAGTCAACAGATTCTAACTCGTTAGAATTTTCAAAAAATGAATTAAAGCCTGCGCCTAATGTTATTTCTTCAAGAAATATATTTGTTGAAACATCTATAGTTTCAAGATTACAAAACGCCACATGCAATTCCCTTAAATCTGGCAAAGGTGTTACATCTAGAGAGGATAAATCATCACAATGAAAACAAGAGAATTTTGTGAGTAGTTGGTTATTTGATAAATCAACCGTTGTAAATATATTACCTGGTAAAGTATCAAAATTATAGTTTGAAAAATCAACCTCAATAAGCTCTGTATTGTTTGTAATATCAATTTCAGATAATCTATTTTGTGATAATTCTAAAAACTGAAGATCTATGTTATTAGATAAATTAATTGAAGATAAAGAAGTCTCAGAAATAAATAAATGAGTTAAATTAATATTTGAGGACACATCGATACTTGTTAAGTTAAATACTGTCGAAATGTTAAGGAACGTTAAATTAACATTATTCGAAATATTTAAACTATTAAAGTCGTGTTCAAGAAGTTCTAAAGATTCTAAATTTACGAATGCTTCAATACCTGTCATATCTTGAATAGAGCTTGTTGGCGAGAATATTAAAAGTTCAGTAACTGCTTCAAGGTCACTTGTCAGGACTGTATCATTCAATGTCCCATCACTATCTATACCTTGATCAATCAATGCTTGCTCAAAGACATCATCTGGTACTGTTGTAGTTTGTCCAAAAGCTAAAAAGGATATGAATAGAATAACAAGAGTAATAGTTGATTTCATAATAGCGATGTTTTAGCAACACTATAAAGCTAAACAATTATTAACCAACTGCTTAAAAAATATTATTCCTTCTTATAAACAGTGCCACCTTTCATAACAAAACTAACATTTTGCATAGCGGTAATTGTTTTAGTAGGATCTTCGTTTACAGCAATGATATCTGCAAAAGCGCCTTTTTTTAATTGCCCTATTTGAAATGGCATTTCTAATACTTCTGCATTTATGAATGTTGCCGTCTGTAACGCAATGTGTTCGGGCATACCAGCTTCAACCATGTACATAAACTCTTTAGCATTTTCACCATGAGGAAATACGCCTGCATCTGTACCAAAGGCTATGGGCACACCTCTTTTATAAGCACGACCAAACATATCTTGAATTTTTGGCCCTATTTCTAAAGCTTTTGGGACTATAATAGCTGGATAATAGTCTTTAATTTTTGCCTTTTCTGAAACATATTTCCCTGCAGAGATTGTAGGCACTAAAAAAGATTTTTTTTCTTTCATAATATCCATAGTTTCATCACTCATTAATGTGCCGTGTTCAATAGTTTTTACGCCATTATTTATAGCACGTTGCATACCTTTATCACCGTGTGCATGAGCAGCCACTTTCATACCGTAATCTGCAGCAGTATTACAGATTTCAGCAATTTCTTCATCTGTAAACTGAGGGTTTTTACTACTCTTGGCTACACTTAAAACACCACCAGTTGCAGTTATTTTTATCCAATCTGCTCCGTTTTTATAACGTTGTCTAACTGCTTTACGAGCATCTCTCACACCATTTACAACTCCTTCTTTAGGACCTGGATCTCCAATAAGTTCTTTGTTCCTGCCATTTGTAGGATCTGCGTGACCGCCAGTTGTTCCTAAAGCTTTTTCTGCAGTTAAAATTCTTGGGCCTTGTACCTTTCCTTGATTAATTGCATTTCTTAAAGACACATTTACGCCTGTGCCACCTAAATCTCTTACAGTTGTAAAACCAGCCATTAGCGTTCTTTGTGCAATTTCTTGCGCATTGTAAGCTACATCTGCTTCATTTAATACAAATGGCTCTAAATATTTATTGGCACCAGTTTCACTTTCAATATGCACGTGCATATCTATTAAACCAGGCAACACTGTTTTATCTTTTAAGTTAATTATGATTGCGTCTGCATTTTTTGGTTGTGCATAACCTTGTAAAACTGCATCTATTTTATCGCCTTTTACAACTATCGTTTTTTCAGTTTCAATTTTAGCAGTTTCAGAATTAAATAACTTACCACAATGAATGTAAGTATCTTGCGCAAAGATTGATGCACAACTAAAAATTAATAGTAGTAATATGAGACGTTTCATAATTGGTAATTAATCGTTTAAAAACTCTTTAATGGTCGTTGTGATAAATTCTATTTGGTCATTTTCTAATTCTGTATGCATTGGTAACGACATAACCTCTTGAATTAATTGATTGGTAACTGGGAAATCTGCTTCGTTATAACGATCATCTTGATACGCTTTTTGTTTATGCAACGGTATAGGATAATATACACCACAAGGAATTCCTTGTTCATTTAAATGCTTTACCAACTCATCTCTCCTTCCATTGGTTATTTTTATAGTATACTGATGAAATACATGACAATCGCAGGTATCACAAATAGTATCTACGCCATTACATTTTCCTTTTGGCACATCTATATACTTATGATCTTTTAAAGCTGCGGTATATTGTCTCGCAGCATCTTGGCGTTTTGCATTATAGGTATCCAGATGTGGTAATTTTGCTCTTAACACAGCTGCTTGAATACTATCTAATCTTGAATTTACACCAACAACGTCATGATGGTAACGCTCATACATACCATGGTTAACTATACCTCTAATAGTATGTGCCAAATCATCATTATTTGTAAAGATTGCACCACCATCACCATAACAGCCTAAGTTTTTTGAAGGAAAAAAAGAAGTTGAAGCTACATGACCAATAGCTCCAGCTTTAGTCTTAGTACCATCTTTGTGAGTGTAATTTGCACCTATGGCTTGTGCATTATCTTCTATAACATAAAGATTATGTTCTTTAGCTAGCGCCATAATCTCATCCATATTAGCACAGCGACCAAATAAATGTACAGGTACAATTGCTTTTGTTTTTGGAGTAATAGCCTTCTTAATGGCGTTAATATCTATATTAAAATCACTAGGATTTACATCTACCAATACTGGTGTTAGTTTAAGTAATGCAATAACTTCTACTGTTGCCGCAAACGTAAAATCTGCAGTAATCACTTCATCACCTTGCTCAAGACCCAAGCCCATCATTGCAATTTGAAGTGCATCTGTACCATTAGCACAAGGTATAACGTGTTTTACACCTAGGTAATCTTCTAATTCTTTTTGAAAACTGTGCACTTCTGGTCCATTTACAAATGCTGTTGTATCTAAAACATTTAATATTGAAGTATTTACAGTGTCTTTTATGTGTTCATACTGACCCTTAAGGTCAACCATCTGAATTTTTTTCATTGTCTATAATTTGTAACCCAACGAAAATACAAAAAGTTGCATCGAAAGTCAGCATTTTTATAGAATGCCTTACATTAGCAGAAACTACAACCCAAGCTTTTGAATTTTATATATAACAGTCTCATAATTTGTGCGTCCTATCTCTTAAAGCTAGTAGCGCACTTTAACCCTAAGATGAAACTTTTTGTAACGGGCAGGCAGCACGTATTTGATACTCTTGAAGAAAAGATAGCGGCCAACGATCATATAATCTGGTTTCATGTAGCTTCTTTAGGTGAATATGAACAAGCTGTGCCTATAATAAACGCTCTTAAAAAGAACCATCCTATTCATAAAATTTTAGTGAGTTTCTTCTCTCCTTCTGGCTATGAAGTGAAAAAAAACAACAGCATAGCAGATGTTGTAGTTTACCTGCCATTAGATAGCATAAAAAACGCAAAACAATTTATTAAATTAGCACATCCAGATATTGCAGTATTTATTAAATATGAGATTTGGCCTAACTACCTTAGGCTATTAAAGAAGGAAGCTATCCCAACTATTTTGGCTTCAGGATTATTTAGGTCTTCTCAAATATACTTTAAGCCTTATGGTGGTTTTATGAAAAAAGCTCTATGCTCTTTTGATTATTATTTTGTTCAGGACAATGCTTCTAAAACCTTATTACAATCTATAGGCATAGATCAAGTTAGCGTTAGTGGAGATACAAGGTTTGATCGTGTATCACATCAAATTGAGATGAACAACACCTTGGCTTTTATTGAAGAGTTTTTAGATGAGCACCTTTGTGTAGTTTGTGGCAGCACTTGGCCGGAAGATGATGCTATCTTAATAAATTACGTAAATAGCTTTAAGGAGAAAAAAGCAAAACCTGTTAAGTTTATAATAGCACCTCACGAGATTAAACCTGAAAAAATTAAAAAACTAAGGGAAAAGCTTAAACTACCAACTGTAAGTTATTCAAACAAGGATGCATCTAATTTAAAAGACCATCAAGTTTTTATAATAGATACTATTGGTCTACTTACAAAAATTTATAGCTATGCAAACATTGCCTATGTTGGTGGTGCTATGGGCACTAGCGGTTTACATAATATCTTAGAACCTGCAACTTTTGGTGTTCCAATTGTAATTGGCTGTAATTATGAAAAATTTCCAGAAGCAAACCGATTACGACAACTTGCAGGATTATATAGTGTTAAAAATGAAGACGATGTAGCTTCAATTTTTAACAAGCTAATCTATGATGATTCATTTAGAGAAACAACAGGTTTAATAGCCGAACATTTTATAAATAGTAATACTGGTGCTACTAAAATTACTGTAGATTATATTAATAACACTTTAAGACCTTCAATATAAAAAGATTAAACTGTTGTCGCTTGATTTAAATATCTTCTAAAGGGTAACATTTCTTTATAAACAGAAATAACTTTCTCTTTAAAACCACCTCCAACTACTTCTTGTTGGGACACATCATGAGACACCGCAAACGTACGATGGCGCAATAAGTTTATATACTTATGATCTTTAGAAAATCCTTTAGGAGCTGTTTTTAAAGGATCTTGATTTATTATGCTTCCAAACATAGCTTTAAAAGAAGGCTTTTCAATTATAGCCACAAACTCTTCGCCATTATAATCTAATGCTTCCCTAATACTTGTAAGTGTATTAGTTGGAGGTTTCCAATAACCTCCAGCAATAAAAGATTCTGTTGTACCTAAATGAATATAAAAATCTCCTTGTTTACCTTCGTGATCTAAACCTGCTCCAAAATGATTTTTGTAAGTTGGTTTTTCTGGATGAAACATAAGATTATTATTAATTCTATTTATTGCTTTCCTGCCTGGTGTATACGTATAGTCTGGATCAATTTTACCTAGCTCAATATCTAAACCATTTAACCAATCTATATACCAATCTCTAACATCATGATAATAAGATCTATTTAGGTCCATCCATTCCTTCGAATTGTTTGCTTGTAAGTCATTCAAAAATTGATATAATGTTCTGAAACTCATATATGTCGAATATTTCTTAGGTTTTATATAAAATCTTTAGAAAATTAGCAAAACTTTAATAATAACCATACATAAGTGCATATAAAGAATCCCTAATTTTGAGGCATTAAATAAAACTATCAATTATGAAAAAAGTAATCTTATCACTTGCATTAGTACTAGTTGCAGGTTTAAGCTTTACATCTTGTAGAGAAACAGAAAAAGAAACTGAAACTATTGTAAAAGAAGTTGAGGTTGAAGCTGAAGAAACAAAAGGCGCTTTAGAGCGTGCGGCTGAAGAAGTTGACAAAGAAGTTAATGAAGAAATTGACGAGGAAATCGACAAAATCGGAAACGACGACTAATAATAAACTCTTAAAAGCCACTTTAAAAAGTGGCTTTTATTTTTAAAACTTAAAATTATGAAAAAGTATATAGCAACAATCGCATTTTTAGCTGCAATTACTGCATCTGTTACATCTTGCAGAGAAGCAAAAACAGATGATGATGCAGACGATGAAATTGAAAACACCATACAAGAAGGTGTAAATGAAGTTGAAGAAAACACTGGTACAGGTGGTACCGATGATAATTAATCTTAAAATAAAGATTTATGAAATCTATTATATATAAAGGCTTTCTTTTTGCTTCTATGTTTGCAATTGTAGGATTAGCATCTTGCAGAGAAGAACAAACCGAAGAAGAAAAAATCATTGAAGAAATGAAAAATGAAGGCGCAGAAATTGAAAGATCTTCAGACGACGGTGACGTTAAAATAAAAATGGAAACCGAAGAAAAAGAAGTGAAAATTAAAAAAGACGCAGATGGCGACACAAAAATTAAAGTCGATACAGACGGAAATTAGGTCATCATCTTAAAAAAGTTAAGCCGCTCAAATGAGCGGCTTTTTTTATGCACTAAATTTATTTATCTGTTTTTTAAGATCCTCCATACTTTGTTGCAGTTCTCTCATTAATGTGCTTTCTGAAGTGTTTTCAACTCCAAAAGTTAATCTACTACTCACTTGCCAAAGTTCTTGTATATCATCTACATTAACGGTAATTGGTAAATACTCTTCATTAAAAGATACAAGCAATACTTTTTTAGGGTCTGGTAATTTCTGAAGTTTTTTAACAAGAACAGAGTCTTGTAATACCACAACGTGTACTTTATTAATATTATAGTCTGTAATATTAGATACTGCCTTTGCCAACACCCAATCTTCAGGCTGTAAATTTGGAGTCATACTATCTCCTTCTACCTGAAAACCTCTATAGGTTGCATTTCTATATTGTGGTAATGGTATATTAAAGGCTGGAAGTTTTTGATACCACTCTACATCGTGAATGTTTTGTGGATATCCGGCAGCTGCTTTTTGGTTAACAAAAACCATAGCATCTTCGTTATCAGAATCTACAGTTAATATACGAGGACTAACATCACCATTTGTAGTTGTTAAGAATTTTTTTGTGCTGTCACCAAAAACCCATAACGGATTAACATTAAACTGCCTTAAAAGTTCTGCAATCACTTTTCCCGATAACTTGGTACGACCTCGCTCTATATCTGCAGTTGTATTCTTAACCCCTAAGAGCTCTGCAAACTCAGTTTGGGTATAATTATTTTCTTCGCGAATTTGTTTAAAACGCTTTGCCTCAAGTGTTGGTGGTAGTCCCATAAGGTAAATATACGTAATTATGGAAATATTCCAAATTTAATTACTAAGAGTTGCCTTAAACACATTTGCTATAAATCTTTTATTGTAATGTCTTTGATTACTTTGCATTGTATTTAGGTCTATATAATCTATTTGCTCAAGGTTATAATTTTCAAAAAAAGCATATAGTTCTTCATTACATTCAAAAGGGCTAATAATTATAAACTTAGTTTCTGTAGGTAGATTTATCATCCCTTCGTGATAAACAACAGGAATATTTTCACCATAACTCCATAATATCTCTACCATTTCATTATTAAACACATAAACTGGTAGTTGTCTCTGTTCTATTCCAGGTTGTACTGTTTCGGGCAACCTCATATTGGTATTTACACTTAAGGCTGTTGCTAATGGCAAACCAAATGTTGTTATGCATAGTATAAAAACAATACTTAAATAGAACACGGTTTTAATCTCTCGTTTATATAGTGCTCTTAACAAAAAAATGCTGACTCCTACCAAACTTAAAGATGCCAATAAAAACCAGAACCAATAACCACTTAAATCGTCTATAATGACAATCCCAAGTACGGGAAACAGTAAACCAACACAACCTATTATCGTGTAGTTAATATATACTGGTAGCACCTCGTATCTAGACTTTGAGGTTTTAAAATTTTTAAATAAATATTGAATGTAAAAACTACAGTTAAATGCAAGTGGTATTAATACTGGTAAGAGATACCGAGATTTCTTTTCTGGGATCACAGATAATAAAACAACTGAAAAGACCGTCCATAGCAACGTAAATTGATAAGCTTTTAAATTGCTTACTCTATATTTTAAATACGGATAAAGTAAACTTATAAAAGCAGGAATTGTCCACAAACCAGATTGTGTAAAAAAGCTCCAATAATAATAAAATGGCCTTATGTTTTTATGACTCCAAGCGTTAGTCTCTTTATTTGCTATTTCTAATAATGTTTCAGCATCATTTATAATTATATAGATATACCATGACATAGATATGCCAATAGCTAATACTAATACAACCACAAGACCAATTGCAAGATTCTTTTTCAATTTGAACTTATAGACGACACCATAACTTATTAAAAATGGAAGTAATAAACCGTACATAGAAACTGGTCCTTTACTCAAAGCAGAAAAGCCAATAAAAATTCCTGCTAATAGTGCATACTTTAAATTAAATTTTTCTGAAAGCAAATAACTATAGAGCGCATATATAGCAACCATCATAAAACTATGCGTGTAAATATCCCAAGTACCTTGACGACCAGAAAAAACTATATAAAATGAAGTGGCCAGTATTAAAGAAGTTATAAAGGCTTGTGTTCGTAATTTGGTAAGTTTTAATATAAAATTGTAGCTTACTAATACCAATAGTAGCGAGGCTAATGCAGAAGGCAATCTAAGAGCTGCAACATTCTTTAATCCAAAGATAGCTCCAGAAATAGCCGTTAACCAGGTTGGCAAAGGTGGCTTCTCATATCTTGGCAAAGCGTTCATGGTTGTAAGCAGCCAATTATTTTCTCTAAGCATATCTCTAGCAGAAAGAAAATTTCTGGCTTCCATAATATTTACATAGAGCACATCTAAGTGAACAAAAAACACCAATAGGCATACCGTAACTAACAGTATGATATGCGTGGTTTTATTATGACTTAGCATTTCTTATAAGTATTATATTTCTCACATAAACTATGAGTCCAAAAAAGTGACCTACAAACAATACAGGATCTTTTCTGAACAATGCATAAAAAATTACAATTACAGAACCTATTAAACTAAGTAACCAGAAGCCAAATGGTAAAGATGATTTTTGTCTTGCTTCAGAATACAACCATTGATATATAAAGCGTGTTGAAAATACTATTTGCCCAACAACACCTATGGATAATAACCAAAAAGGAATGTCTTCATTTTTAAACAACATTTCTGTATCCATAGTTCCAAATAACACAACTCCTAACACACATAAAACTGGAAGTGCTAAAATTAAAACTTTAAAAAAATTATAAAAACTATCCCAAACTTTTTGAATCTGTAGGTTTCTTACATAAATGTAGTACATAAAAAACTGTCCTAGGATTATAGCAAAATCTTGTCTTAAATACCCATAAATTAAAAGTATAAATGCTGCTAAAAGTCCTAATTTCCAAAAGAGACTCGGAGTTACAACTTTTTTCTTTTTTTCTGAAGTTAACCATTGGTGTAACGTACGTCCTGAAAATAAAAGTTGTGCAAAAAAACCTACTGCATAGATTAACCAATCATTCATCCGCGTTTATTTATTCTGTAGTTTATATATTTCCATTTCATCCAGCTAAAAGCAAAGCAATCTAATAACGGACTTATTAATCGATTCCATAACCCAAATTTAGCTTGTCCTGCCAATCTTGGAAAATGTGACACTGGCACTTGCTTAATTGTCCCTTTTTGTAGCAATACCATAGCCGGTAAAAACCTATGCAAACCTCTAAACATAGGAATACGTCTTGCTGTTTCAGTTTTTAAAATTTTTAAAGGACAACCCGTATCATCCATACCATCTTTTGTAAATAATCGTCTTACAGAATTTGCTATGAAAGATGAGGCATTTTTAAGAAAGCTATCTTTTCTATTAGTTCTTGTACCAGTTACAAGATCATAATCTTCAATATATTCTAGTAAAATATCAAAATCGTTAGGATCCGTTTGCAAATCGGCATCTATATAACCAGTTAAGTTAGTTTCAACGGTATCAAAACCAGCTTTAATTGCCGCACTCAAACCATAGTTTGTGTCAAAAGCTATAAAATTGAAAGCTGAATTTCTGTTACAAATTTCTTCAATTTTAAATAAGCTTCCATCCAAAGAACCATCATCAATAAATAAAACATTACATGGGAATTTAGAATTACTTATATACGTTGAAAGCTGCTCCTCTACCCTATCTAAATTTTCAATTTCATTAAAAACAGGAATAATTATGGTTAATCCTTTTGTCATATATCGTATTTGAAGTAGCAAAAATACAATGTCTTTTATGTTTTAGGCATCACTAAACTCATTTTTAAACTAATAATTTTATAATGAAAACATGAAGTCTGAAATTAAAAAAGCTAACTAATAAATTATTAAAAACACCCTATCACTAAGACACTTACCGAAAAAATATGCCGTTGCTCCTAAAACTGTCACTATTAACATTCAGGTAATCTTAAAAACATAAATTGCAGGTTTTAACTGTTTAGTTTAGTGAGGTTTTTTTTATGAAACATATTCTACAATTAGTTCTTACGCTTTTTATAAGCTTTTCATCTTTTTCGCAGGTTTGCGTTCACTCCATTACAAATGCCACTCCTTTACAAGGTACTAATGGCACACAAGTAACAATTAATGGAACAAACTTTACAGCGTCTAGCATAGTTTCTATAAATGGTAATCCTGCAAGCAGTGTTACATTTATTGATGCAAATACACTAATTGCCTCAGTAGCAAACGGAACTACAAGTGGTCCTATAGAAGTAACAGATTCAAGTTGTACTACCACATTTGGAACGTTTACAGAATTAAACGATGCTAATAGTTGTAGTGTAATGTTTTCAGACATTATAATCTCAGAAGTTTTTGATAATAATGGAGGTTCTCTTGGTTATATCGAAGTATTTAATGGCACAGGCAGTCCTGTAAACCTGTCAAACTATACTATAGATCGTTATGGTGATTTAAGTACTACAACAGTTACTCATACGTATACGTTTCCTAATGGGTTAATAATTCAAGATCAAGAAGCATTAGTTGGAAGAATTAATAGTGGTGGATCTGGTATTGAAGATTTTGATTATGAAAATACAACCAATGGTTTTAACGCAGATGATAGATTAGAACTTTTTAATAATGGAACTCTAATAGATGATTTTCACGATGAGATTGATGGTACAGTAGGTTATGTGTACCGAAGAAACACAGATATCTCAGGACCTAACCCTAATTTTACAACTTCAGAATGGACAACCTTTACAGAAGGCGATGAATCTGACTTAGGTATTTACAATGCTTCTAGTGTACCACCATTGATTAACACACAACCTAGTGACTCATCAGACTGTACCGCAAGTTTTTCAGTCTCGGCTACAGCTTCAAATGGAGGTATGCTTTCTTACCAATGGTATTTCAATGAAAATAATGGAAGTAATACAAATTTTATTGAAGTTAACTCCACCAATTTACCAAGTGTGACTATAAGTGGTGAAACAAGCACAATGTTAACACTTACAGGAAATACTAATAGTATAGATAACTATCAGTTTTTTGTTTTGATTACTGAAGTTGGTGGTTGTAGTAATTATAGTGATACCGCAATATTTACTTACCAAGACAATATAGCTCCAGTTCCAGATATAACTCCATTGGCTACGCTTACAGATCAATGTCAAATAGATATGCTGACTGCACCTACAGCAACAGATAATTGTGTTGGTTCAGTAACTGGAACTACCACTACTACAACACCTATTACAAGTTCAACTACAATTACCTGGACCTATACCGATGCCAACGGAAACTCATCGACGCAGGATCAGGATGTGCTCATCAATGATACCACTGCGCCTGTTGCAGACAACGATCCTCTACCGACAGTCACTGAGGAGTGCCAGGTCGATTCAATTGCTGCTCCGACGGCGACGGATAACTGTGACGGACAGGTTACAGGTACAACGACAACACCTTTCCCGATCACCTCGTCCACAACCGTGACCTGGACCTATACGGACTCCAACGGAAACTCATCGACGCAGGATCAGGATGTGCTCATCAATGATACCACTGCGCCTGTTGCAGACAACGATCCTCTACCGACGGTCACTGAGGAGTGCCAGGTCGATTCAATTGCTGCTCCGACGGCGACGGATAACTGTGACGGACAGGTTACAGGTACAACGACGACGCCATTCCCGATCACCTCGTCAACTACCGTGACCTGGACCTATACCGATGCCAACGGAAACTCATCGACGCAGGATCAGGATGTGGTCATCAATGATACCACTGCGCCTGTTGCAGACAACGATCCATTACCGACAGTCACTGAGGAGTGCCAGGTCGATTCAATTGCTGCTCCGACGGCGACGGATAACTGTGACGGACAGGTTACAGGTACAACGACAACACCTTTCCCGATCACCTCGTCCACAACCGTGACCTGGACCTATACGGACTCCAACGGAAACTCATCGACGCAGGATCAGGATGTGCTCATCAATGATACCACTGCGCCTGTTGCAGACAACGATCCTCTACCGACAGTCACTGAGGAGTGCCAGGTCGATTCAATTGCTGCTCCGACGGCGACGGATAACTGTGACGGGCAGGTTACAGGTACAACGACAACGCCTTTCCCAATCACGTCATCCACAACCGTGACCTGGACCTATACGGACTCCAACGGAAACTCATCGACGCAGGATCAGGATGTGCTCATCAATGATACCACTGCGCCTGTTGCAGACAACGATCCTCTACCGACGGTCACTGAGGAGTGCCAGGTCGATTCAATTGCTGCTCCGACGGCGACGGATAACTGTGACGGGCAGGTTACAGGTACAACGACAACGCCATTCCCAATCACGTCATCCACAACCGTGACCTGGACCTATACGGACTCCAACGGAAACTCATCGACGCAGGATCAAAATGTGGTCATCAATGATACCACTGCGCCTGTTGCAGACAACGATCCTCTACCGACAGTCACTGAGGAGTGCCAGGTCGATTCAATTGCTGCTCCGACGGCGACGGATAACTGTGACGGACAGGTTACAGGTACAACGACAACACCTTTCCCGATCACCTCGTCCACAACCGTGACCTGGACCTATACGGACTCCAACGGAAACTCATCGACGCAGGATCAAAATGTGGTCATCAATGATACCACTGCGCCTGTTGCAGACAACGATCCTCTACCGACAGTCACTGAGGAGTGCCAGGTCGATTCAATTGCTGCTCCGACGGCGACGGATAACTGTGACGGACAGGTTACAGGTACAACGACAACACCTTTCCCGATCACCTCGTCCACAACCGTGACCTGGACCTATACGGACTCCAACGGAAACTCATCGACGCAGGATCAAAATGTGGTCATCAATGATACCACTGCGCCTGTTGCAGACAACGATCCTCTACCGACAGTCACTGAGGAGTGCCAGGTCGATTCAATTGCTGCTCCGACGGCGACGGATAACTGTGACGGACAGGTTACAGGTACAACGACAACACCTTTCCCGATCACCTCGTCCACAACCGTGACCTGGACCTATACGGACTCCAACGGAAACTCATCGACGCAGGATCAGGATGTGCTCATCAATGATACCACTGCGCCTGTTGCAGACAACGATCCTCTACCGACGGTCACTGAGGAGTGCCAGGTCGATTCAATTGCTGCTCCGACGGCGACGGATAACTGTGACGGGCAGGTTACAGGTACAACGACAACGCCATTCCCGATCACGTCATCCACAACCGTGACCTGGACCTATACCGATGCCAACGGAAACTCATCGACGCAGGATCAGGATGTGCTCATCAATGATACCACTGCGCCTGTTGCAGACAACGATCCTCTACCGACGGTCACTGAGGAGTGCCAGGTCGATTCAATTGCTGCTCCGACGGCGACGGATAACTGTGACGGGCAGGTTACAGGTACAACGACAACGCCATTCCCAATCACGTCATCCACAACCGTGACCTGGACCTATACGGACTCCAACGGAAACTCATCGACGCAGGATCAAAATGTGGTCATCAATGATACCACTGCGCCTGTTGCAGACAACGATCCTCTACCGACAGTCACTGAGGAGTGCCAGGTCGATTCAATTGCTGCTCCGACGGCGACGGATAACTGTGACGGACAGGTTACAGGTACAACGACAACACCTTTCCCGATCACCTCGTCCACAACCGTGACCTGGACCTATACGGACTCCAACGGAAACTCATCGACGCAGGATCAGGATGTGCTCATCAATGATACCACTGCGCCTGTTGCAGACAACGATCCTCTACCGACGGTCACTGAGGAGTGCCAGGTCGATTCAATTGCTGCTCCGACGGCGACGGATAACTGTGACGGGCAGGTTACAGGTACAACGACAACGCCATTCCCAATCACGTCATCCACAACCGTGACCTGGACCTATACGGACTCCAACGGAAACTCATCGACGCAGGATCAGGATGTGCTCATCAATGATACCACTGCGCCTGTTGCAGACAACGATCCTCTACCGACAGTCACTGAGGAGTGCCAGGTCGATTCAATTGCTGCTCCGACGGCGACGGATAACTGTGACGGACAGGTTACAGGTACAACGACAACACCTTTCCCGATCACCTCGTCCACAACCGTGACCTGGACCTATACGGACTCCAACGGAAACTCATCGACGCAGGATCAGGATGTGCTCATCAATGATACCACTGCGCCTGTTGCAGACAACGATCCTCTACCGACGGTCACTGAGGAGTGCCAGGTCGATTCAATTGCTGCTCCGACGGCGACGGATAACTGTGACGGGCAGGTTACAGGTACAACGACAACGCCATTCCCAATCACGTCATCCACAACCGTGACCTGGACCTATACCGATGCCAACGGAAACTCATCGACGCAGGATCAAAATGTGGTCATCAATGATACCACTGCGCCTGTTGCAGACAACGATCCTCTACCGACGGTCACTGAGGAGTGCCAGGTCGATTCAATTGCTGCTCCGACGGCGACGGATAACTGTGACGGACAGGTTACCGCCACTACATCGACGCCATTCCCGATCACCTCGTCAACTACCGTGACCTGGACCTATACGGACTCCAACGGAAACTCATCGACGCAGGATCAGGATGTGGTCATCAATTTTCCTCAAATTGATAGCATGGCAAACGTAAATGAATGCCAATCATTTACATTACCTACAATTACAGGAAATAATTTATCTGGAAACGAAATGTATTATACAGGCTCAAATGGTGCAGGAACATCTTATTCTTCAGGTACTGTACTTAATTTTGAAGATTTTCAAAATTACCCTGTAACTTTATATATTTATGATGAAGCATTGACAACACCTAGTTGCTTTAGTGAAGAAACTTTTACATTAACACTACAGGACTGTGAGCCTCCTGTAATACTACCGCCTAATGAAATTTTAATTCCAGAATTTCTTACACCAAATAATGATGGTTTTAATGATGTATGGAATGTTCGAAATGTTTTTACTATAGACCCTAAAGCACAGGTTTACATATTTGATAGATATGGTAAGTTATTAAAAGCTTTATCCCAATCTGAACCATTTTGGGATGGAACATTTCATGGCAAGCAAATGCCTTCTAATGATTATTGGTATTTAGTTCAATTAATTAATGAAGATTCTAGTGGTTTACCTATGAGTCAACAATTAAAAGGTCATTTCACTCTTAAACGATAATAGACATTTTTATTAATTAAGAGAGCTGTCTTTATTTCCCATTAAGACGAACTTCAATTTTCTTTTTTTTAACTGTGATAGCTTTCATTAAATCCATTAATGATTTTTCATTAGTAGATTTAAAAAACTCATTGATAACCAAAATGAGTCTTTTTCCTTCACGTGAAGCTTTTACGCGATCACTCGTTGTCATATTATTCATCTTAGCATTAAGATAGTCTTGAGCTTCAGTTTTTATATTTTTAATGTTTGGCATAATTTTCATTTTAATTTATGCAGATTTTACTTGTTCGTTTATTTTTCTCTGAAGATCTGTAAAGAAAGTATCTTTCATTTTTCTATACTTATCTATATGAAATTGATACATTCTTCTACATTTCTCATGTTCTTGTATAAAAGAAATATTGCATTTCATATCCAGACATTCAACAATAGAAGTACGCGAATCCAAAAAGTTTTGCAACTGGCGATGTATAACATTATTATCAAACATAATAATTTGAAAGCGTTGAGATAATTTTTCTCTCTCCATCCATTTTCTAGAAGATTGAGAGTTAAAAAATGTGACAAGGCTTTTTAACTCTTCACCCACATAAGCGAGATGATTTATCCAATTGTGCAATTCCATAGAATTAATTTTGTGTGCTACCTCAACATCAGAATCTTGAGTATGGATTTCTATATTTTGTAATTCCATTTCGTTATATATTTATATTACCAAGTCTATTTTACCCTGCATATTGTCCTGTATTACTTTCTTAATTTGCAGATGTTGTATACCAGAGCCTAATTTCTCGTGTAACACATCTCCTTCTGCACACCCAAAGAGTAAGGCTCCCAATGGTGTAATAACAGATATTTTATCTTCTTTTATATTTTTACTTGCTGGAATAACAAGATGTAAGTGTTTCTTTAAATTTTCATTAAACTCTACCAAAATATTTGAGTTAAACCTAATAACATCTGTAGGGACATCTTCCTCATCCAGAATTTGGGCATTCTTAAGATTATCATTTAAACATTTTATTGCTCTTTGAGTATCAAAATCTTTAGCATAGCTTGAAATATTAAGTATGCGCTTTAAAAGCACATATTCTTTTTTTTCTATTATTAAGCTTCCGTATTTCATATCTTGAAATCTTATTTAATTTAATAAACACTCATACTATATTTATATCATTTCAATTCGCGGTATGGCGAGTGAAAGATTTAGTTTTAAGATTCTTTATAGTAAAGGCAATCGATATGCCAATTAATTTTTCAACATTGGCTTTAATAAAAAACCCTTATTGTATAAGGGTTCATTTGATTTCTAAAAAACTTAAAGTGAAAATTATTTGGTAAATAATTACTCAGATGAGTAGAAAGTAAACGTTTATAGAAAAGTTAATTTTCCATCTTACTTCGTAGAGTTTTTCGGGTGATTCCTAAAATTTCAGCAGCCTTTGTTTTGTTGTTGTTGCAAGCATTCAAAACTTTCTGGATATACTCCTTTTCAATTTGTTTTAATGGCAATAAAGAATCTTCAGGGAAACTGATATCAAATTTTAAGTTATCTGGTAAATGTTCTACACCTATAATTTTGTTACACATAATTACAGCACGTTGTATTACATTCTCCAGTTCTCGAATATTTCCTGGCCAGTTATAGCGCTGCAGGATTGCTGTTGCCTCTTGTGTTATACGTACAAAGCGATCTTTGTACTCTACGCCATATTTAAATAGGAATTTTTCGATGAGCAATGGGATATCTTCTTTTCTTTCACGAAGTGGTGCAACATTAATCTCAACGACAGTAAGACGGTAAAAAAGATCTTCCCTAAAGGTATTTTTTTTTATCATCTCCTTTAGGTTACCATTTGTAGCAGCTATTATGCGAACATCTATTTTGCTTGCTTTCTGTGCGCCTAACTTCACCACTTCTTTTTCTTGTAAGACTCTTAACAATCGTGTTTGCACAGCTTTAGATGCATTGCCAATTTCATCTAAAAAAATAGTTCCACCATTTGCAGCCTGAAAAAAACCGTCTCGGTTCTTGTCGGCTCCAGTGAAAGCTCCTTTTGTATACCCAAAAAGTTCAGCCTCTAACAAGTTCTCAGGAATACCGCCGCAATTAACGGCAATAAATGGTGCTCTAGAAAATTTCCCTTGATAATGTATAGCACGCGCTACAAGCTCCTTACCTGTACCGCTTTCGCCTTTAATAAATATAGTAGCCTTATTATCCTTAACACGCTCTATAACCTGAATAACATCATTAATCTTTTCTGACTTTCCTATAATTTCACCATAAGAATTATCATTTGTAGGTTTTAAGTTTGAAGAGGAAGAATTTAAATTATCACGTTTACCTAACGAATTAGTTACAGCACTTTTTAGCTCATCTTTAGTAAATGGTTTTGTTAGATAATCTGCAACACCAGACTTTATAGCTACAAGAGAATCTTGAATAGATGGATAACCCGTAACCACGAGCTTTGGTAATGTTGGATAATGCTCTGAAACAAACTTGATGAGTTCTGAACCATCTACTTGCGGCATTTTTAAGTCGGTAATTAGTAAGTCTATTTTAGTGTCCCGTAAAATTTGAACAGCCTCTTTTACAGAAAGTGCCTTATATGTATGGTAGCTCCATGATTTTAGATGGCGCTGCAACAATTCGAGGATATTAATATCATCATCTACAATTAAAATATTTTCTTTTCTTAGCTCCATTTAAACCATTATACTTTTGGAAGGCATACTGTAAAAGTAGCACCTTTGATTTTGTTATTCTTTGCAGTAATTGTTCCCTTGTGACTAGTTACAATACCGTGCACCACACTTAATCCCAAACCCGAACCTTCTCCTGTTGGTTTGGTTGAAAAAAAAGGTTGAAAAACTTTTTCAATTATTTCTTCAGGTAATCCTAATCCTTCATCTGACACTTTAAAAACGATGTGCATTTTAGTTTCTGATACCGAAATTGTCACTAAACCATGCTCTGGTGTAAAATAGATTGCATTAATTATAAGATTAAAAATAATCTGCATAAGTTGAACCTTATCTGCTCGAACAAAAAGCTCCTTGTCTTCAATTTTTACATTATACTCTACATTAGCTTTTTTGAATGAAGCCTCAAGAAGAGAAAGTGAATTATAAACACTAGTTACCAAATTTAGTTCTTGCATTTCCTGTGGCATCTCACAAGAAAAGAACAAAAGCTTTTTTACCACTTCTCTCGAGAAAATAGCATTCTTAATAATTTTATCTAAATCTTCAGCAATATTACTATTACCCTTTACTTCGTCTTTAATTAATTCTGAAAATCCTAAAATATTTGCCAGAGGTGTATTAAGCTCATGTGCTATACCTGCAGTAATTTCCCCTAATATACCTAGACGATCTGCGTGCTCCATCTGCCTTTTAAGTGAAATTTCATTTTGTTGAATTTCGATACGCTCAATAAGGTTTCCAATTTTTAAAGCCACATTATCAAGTAATTGACTTTCTTCTTTTAAAAATGAATACTTATTATCTTTTAATGAGGCGATTATGAAACCTTCTGGCTTATTAAAAACCTGAATATTTGATGTTAATTTGTTAGACTTATTTATTATATCTGTTTTAGCTGAACAGATAGAGGTAACAATATTAACCTCGGTTTGCTTAGGATATTGAAAGCCTTTTTTTAGACTATAAGCTACAGCATCTAAGCTTTCTTGTAACTGCTCTATAGTAGCATTTGAAATGATAGATGATACTTCATAAAGGCAAGTTAACTCTTTAATACGCTCTTTTAAAGCCGCTTCTGTATTGCTTTTGTTTTGAAGATTCATCATTAACTCATAGCGTTTTAAAAATACAATTTAGTGAAATTAAGATGTTCGGCGTAAAATTATATATCCAATAACTGCAGCAATTAAGGATCCAATAAGCACTCCTATTTTTGCCGAATTTAAATAGATAGATGATGAGAATGCTAAATTTGCTATAAATATGGCCATTGTAAACCCAATACCTGCGAGAAATGAGACGCCAATTATTTGTTGCTTGCTAATATCTTTAGGGATTGTAATCCATTTTAGTTTTTGTGCTAATAATACAATACCGCTAACACCAATCCCTTTTCCTAATACCAAAGCAATGATAATGGTTATAGCAAATGAACTGTTTACAGACTCTACACCATTTATAGAAATGCCGGCATTAGCAAGAGCAAAAATTGGTATAATACAATAAGCCACCCAACCATGTAAGTCATGTTCTAAGCTTTGAAGCGGTGATCGAAATTGATCTGTCGTTTCATCCAGATTATTAAGTTGAGCAAGTTGTTGTTTAGATAAGATTGGTTTTTTAAGAATACGAGCTTTTTTAAAGTCATTATAAAATTTACCTAATGAATTTATAAAATCATCTGTAACCATTTTTTGTCTTACGGGTACAGAAAATGCCAGTAATATTCCTGCAATTGTTGGATGAATACCTGCCTTTAAAAATAAAAACCACACAGCGATTCCTGCTATTAAAAGTAAAAACTTTGAAAAGAATTGGCGTGCAGCAAGTATATATAAGAGCCCTAATATTCCAAAAGCAATAGCAAGTAAACCCATTTTAATTGTTCCGCTGTAAAATAGAGCAATTACCATAACTGCACCTAAATCATCTACAATTGCAAACGCTGTAAGAAATATTTTTAGATTTAACGGAATTCTCTTTCCTAAGGCGTTGAGTACAGCAAGTGAAAATGCAATATCTGTTGCCATAGAAATTCCCCAACCATCTTGCGTTTCGGGGTTTTGATTAATTAAAAAGAATAATGCAATAGGAATAATCATACCACCTAATGCTCCAAATAATGGGAAGGCTAATTTTTTTACGGAGTTTAATTCGCCGATTAGGATTTCTCTTTTAATCTCTAAACCAATGAGGAAAAAGAAGATAGCCATTAGCCCATCATTTATCCATAGTATAACAGGTTTTGTGAATTCAAAGCTCTGTGTGGTGATACCTAATTCGTAATTCCAGATTGCATCATAACTACTTGCGTAAGGAGAATTTGCCCAGACTAATGCTAATATAGTAGTTGCTAAAAGTAGAATACCACTTAGGGATTCAATTTTTACAAATTTTTGAAAAGGGGATAATAGTTTGGTAGTCATTAAATGACTTTAATTTTTAAAGTTAATAATGTTTTAAAAAGAAAAATTTAATACTAGTCGACAGTCTTTAAATTAGAGCCGTACGATGTTTTCTTGATTCTATAGAATATAACAAATTGGATGGCAATACCAACTATAATGAGCAATCCTAATTCAAGGTTTGAGAGAAGATTTGTAGTATTTAAAGATTTTTGTGCCAAGAACATTTTACTTTTGCTTTCAAGTATTTGTGTTTCAGCTAAATCATTAAGGTCGTTCTTAATATGTTTAAATATTTCAGGAATAACATGAGTATTATTATTTATAGAATTTTCTCTATACTTTAATTCAATTCTCTCTAGTGTAGTAAGATGTTCTTTTAAAGACTCAAACTGTCTACGTTCTGAAGTTGTAAGTTTAGTGCCAGCAAATTTCTCCATCAACTCTTCTATGCGGGCATCATTCTCTACCGACCATTTATTGGTATTGTTTTCAATAAATTGCTGCTCTTTCTGATAAACAATTGTACTTATCTCAAATATATAATGCTGTGCAACTACACGGTCTTCATAAACAGAGGTTAGTGCTTCTTGTGCTGTTTCAAAATGCCTCCTATCAACTAAATTGGTTGCGAGGATTAAGAAAAAAACTGCTAATAAAGCGAGTGCTAAATTAAACTTTTGCCTAAAGTTATATTTTTCTTTTGTTGCCATTTAATTGTATTTAGTAATGGCATAATGCAAAATTCAAGCAAACAAAGCAGTCATAACTACAACAAGTTGTTATTTAACCAATTACAACCATAAGAATATAATATTACTGGGTAATAAATACTCATTCGAGTAACTATTACTCGAATATTATTAGGTGTTATATTTGATATTTTGTAGGAACTACTAGATAAACTTCTATGTTTTTTTAATACACAAAACTCATCTTCCTACTTCAATTAAATAGTTAAAAGATAAAACATAAAAAAAACTCCTAAAAGCAATATGCAAATAGGAGTTTAATTTTTGTGACCGCGCCAGGATTCAAACCTGGAACCTCTTGAGCCGTAATCAAGTGCGCTATTCAGTTGCGCCACGCGGCCGTTAGCATAATTAAATGCGGGTGCAAATATATAACTTTCTTTTAAAATAAAAAGCTGTTACATTTAAAATAATAAATAAAAAAAAGCGCTCTTTAAAAGAGCGCTTTAGTGTTGTAACACGTGCTAAGATTTTTGCTTAATAAAGGTAGTTTAAAGCAGTAATATCATTACTGTTAAACTCTCCATCTTCACCACTGCTAAAACAAGCTAACATAATAGACGTAGAATCATATCCTGTTGGAGTTCCTGGGATGTGGTTAGCACCAACTCCTGCAGTTCCTTCGTTTGTATTTTGACCACAACTCTGACGGCTAAAGTAATCTGTGTGACGGAATCCTACAGAGTGTCCTATTTCGTGAGTAATAACGTGCTCAATTACATTTGTGTTATAGTTACTTAATCCATAAATCTGTACAAATTTATGTGGGTTTCCTCCACTTGGGAAACCTGCAGATCCTCCTGCACCACTTGGGTTATTTACAGTATTGTTGTAAACAACCATATCTTTGTTTTGGTAGTTTGTACCAAAAGTTAAAGAGAAATTGATGTTAAGGTTTAATCTATTATAGTTTGCAACTGCCCATTGTAATGCAGTTTGCTCGCTACTAGTTAACGCCTGGCTTCCACCAGTATAACCAATAATTGTAATTGTTTGAGGACTAACTAATGCGTTAGTACTATATTGAGCATTTTCATTTGAATAACCATTAAACTCCAACTCTTCAAGTTCAGCTTTAGTCATTACGATATCACCTTCTATACGTATAGCTTTTTCTGATGTACCGTCTGGTAAATATCTTAACTCTTCTTGAGCTCCGATAGGACTAAGATGTTTAGAAGCAATTAAATCTAAAGTAGCTTGATCTAAATTTGTTGGGGTAAGGTCTGTATTAACACCTAAAGTTTCAAGAGAACCTGTTGTAACTTCATTAGTGTCTGCAACCTCTGCGTTGTTTGTATCATTATCTTTCTCACAAGAAACGAATACCATCCCGCAGATTGCAGGTATGATCAATAATTTTCTGAATTTCATAATTGATTTGAATTTAAATTAAAATTTAGTTTGGTTTTGTAATATTTTGGTGTGTTACAACATCACCATTTGTGGTTATGACACTAAATTCTGAATTTTAATTCGAATAATATAAATCAGACCTGAATATTAAGAAAATTTTAAGATTATGTTAATGAGCAGCATAATGCATTAGACATGAGTTAATTGGTGTTAAATTAACGCTCAAGCCCTATAAAGCCTATGAATTTAATGGGGTAAATGTGTATTTAAACTATTTCTGCGCTTAGACCAGCTTGCAACAATTTAGAACATCTCGGTTTAAGATCATTAAAAGAACCAGATTTTACCGTGCACTTTCCTTTGTAGTGAACCAAAAGTGCACATTGTTCTGCTTGTAAAGGTTGATGATCACAAGCAGAGATGAGAGTTTCTATTACGTGATCAAAAGTATTGACATCGTCATTATAGAGTACGATCTCATTCTCCTTTTTCTCAACTGTTTTAATGTCTAGTGCTTCTAAAAGTTTTTCTTCTGGACTCATAACCTATCTTCTTCAAGTGCAAAGATAAAAAATTCTTATTAGTCTTTTATAAATTTTGCAGCTACCCATTGGTCTTTAACGTAATGATTAACATAGGTTAAGCCTTGATTAGTGCATTCGGATTTTATAAGATCGAGATCTTCTTCATAAAATCCGCTTAAATAGATAACACCATCTTTAGACAGACAATTTGCATATGTCTTCATATCATTAAGCAATATGTTTCTATTTATATTAGCAATAATAATATCATATTTTCTATTACTTAATAACGAAGCATCTCCTTGCTCTACAGTAATTTTAGTACAGTTATTACGCTCTGCATTTTCAATTGAATTGAGGTAACACCATTCGTCTATATCTATTGCATCTAATGGTCCTGCACCACGCATTTCGGCTAGGATTGCTAATACAGCAGTACCGCAACCCATATCTAGAACCTTTTTACCAATAAAGTCATCTTTAAGAATATGCTGTATCATCATATGCGTTGTAGCATGATGACCTGTACCAAATGACATTTTAGGCTCTATGATAATATCATACTCCTCATTGCCTTTGTCATGAAAAGGAGCTCTTACTCTACAATTGTCACTTACAACAATTGGCGTGAAATTCTTCTCCCATTCTGCATTCCAGTTTACTTGCTCAATAGTCTTTGTATTATATGTAATCTCAAACTCTGGATTATTTAGCACAAAAACATACTTAAGTAAATCTTCCTTATAGTACTCTTCTAAAATATAAGCTTGTAAGCCATCTTCAGTCTCTACAAAGCTATCAAAACCTAATTCTCCCAATTCTGCTAAAAGAATATCTGAAGCTGGCTGAAGCGGTGTTACCTTAAAATTGAATTCTATATAATTCATATACTATTAAAAAGAGTGAACAATTTGCATAAAGCTTACAGCATCTAAAGCTGCGCCACCTATAAGACCACCATCTACGTCTGGTTGGCTAAAAATTTCTTTGGCATTATTTGGTTTAACACTACCACCATATAATATGGACACATTTTGAGCCACCTCATCACTATACTCTTCAGCAATTAAGTTTCTTACAAATTTATGCATGTCTTGAGCTTGCTCTGGTGAGGCTGTCTCTCCAGTACCAATTGCCCAAACTGGCTCATAGGCTAAAACAATACTACTCCAATCTTTTTCATTAATATGACACAAACCATCTTGAATTTGTTTTTTCACGACATTAAAATGATTGTCTGATTTACGATCTTCCAATTCTTCTCCAAAACAGAAAATTGAAGTCATCTCGTTTGCAATAGCTGTATTTACTTTTTCTGAAAGACTTTCGTTTGACTCATGGAACATAGCTCTACGCTCACTATGGCCTAAAATAACAGTTTTTACACCTACACTTTTTAGCATCTTAGCAGAAATCTCTCCAGTAAAGGCACCATTATCACTTTGGTGCATATTTTGGGCAGCTATCTTAATTGGCGTTTCTCTTAACGCTTCAAATGCTGGATAAAGGTTAGTGAAAGGTGGTGCAATAAGAATCTCTACATCTGTTTCTTTTACTAACTGTAATTTTAATGAAGAAATTAGTTCCTGCGTTTGTGCTAAGTCCATATTCATTTTCCAGTTTCCTGCTACAATATGCTTTCTCATAATATGTTTATTGAATGTGTTTTTATTCTTGTAATGCTTTAATCAATTTAGGGTCATCTGCTTTTATAGCCTTATAAAGACTAATCTCACCGCTTGAATTTACTACTATGTATCTCGGAATCCAATCCAGATCTATCGCAGCTGCAAAATTACTTTTCCACCCATTTTTCGAAAAATAATGATGGCCGTTTAAGTTATATTTTTCAATACCCATTTTCCAATTTTCTACAGATCTATCAAATGAAATGAAAACGTAAGCTACGTCTGGAAAATTTTGTTGTAATGCTTCTAATTTTGGTAGTCCAACGATACAATCTCTACACCAGGTTGCCCATATATCTATTAAAATAGTCTTCCCTTTGTAAGTTTCTAAAACCTCTGATAAAGATATAACTGTCTCATCTTCATTTAAAAACGTATCATTTAATGCTTTCTCAGGAAATTGTTGTGCTTTTAGAGTGCCAATCCCAACACTAAAACATATAAGTATAATTCCCAGGTACTTCATAACACTAAATTTTACGTTTTGTTTTATGTGTTTATTTTTGGATCTAACCAACCGTATATAATATCTACAAAGATATTGATTAGGATAAACATTGTAGCTATCACTAAAACAGCTCCCATTATAATTGGCAGGTCTAATGTATTTAGTGCATCAACTATTTCTTTACCTAAACCATTCCACCCGAAAATATATTCTACAAACACAGCACCAGCTAACATAGATGCAAACCAACCAGAAACTGCAGTTACTACAGGGTTTAAAGCATTTTTTAAGGCGTGCTTCTTAATAATTTGAAACTCTCTTAGGCCTTTTGCTCGAGCAGTTCTTATATAATCTTGCTGTAAAATTTCTAACAAGGAGTTTCGCATTAATTGAATTACTACCGCTAAAGGTCTTATCCCTAATACTATCGCTGGCAGTATTAAATTTTTAAGTTTTAAATGATTTTGTTCTCCAAAATCATCTAGCTCATATAAGCTACCTGTCATATTTAAGTTAGTGTATTGGTGTAATACATACCCAAATAGCCAAGCAAACAAAATGGCGCTAAAAAATGAAGGTACACTCATACCTAGTGTACTTAAAATTTGAATGGCCTTATCTAACCAAGTGTCTTTTTGTAAAGCTGAAATTATTCCTAAAATTACACCTAAGCATATTGCAATTAGTATTGCAGACACTGCTAGCACAAAAGTATTTGGCAAAGTATCTCCTATAACAGATGTTACAGACTTTCCACTTTTTTGAAAAGACTCTCTTAAATATGGTGCTTTTAATACAAGATCTGTGTTACCTAAACTTACTATTGACAGAGCACTATACTTACCATCTGAAAGATAAGTATAATCTGAAGCATTTTTTGAGTGCAATGAAATTGGAGATAAATCATTTAAGTAATATAGATATTGTGTACCTATAGATTTATCGAAACCATATTTAGCTCTTACAATTTCTAATTGTTCTTCACTTTCATTTTGACCTAACATCATTTGTGCTGGATCTCCTGGAAGAATTGTAAACAAAAAGAAAATTACGGTTACCACTCCTAAAAGCGTAAGTACTGCGTACCCCATTTTATTTAGGATGTAACTTACCACCTATTTAAGATTAAAGGTTTAAGTCTTCAGCATCATTCCAGTGTAATTTTTGCTGTATGGTTCCTTTTTTAAGGGTTACCAATCCAGGATTAGATCTTACAATGGTTTTAATAGCAGTTTCATCACAGAAATAGAAGTCGAAATTAAAGTTATAGGTGCTTTTTAACTTTTGTACATCTCCTTCTCCAGATGCAGAAAGCCCTATCACTCTATATCCTTTAGCTTGAGCATTTTTAACAGTGTTAGTTATTGCTCTTAATCCTGCAGCTTCACTTTTAGATAAATTATAAGCAACTACCATAAGGACTTTATCCTCATTTAAAATCTCATCTGTATAGTCTTCATCGTTTTTTTCTAGACTAAAATCGTGAATTGGTGCAATGTAACCTTCTTCTAAAAGTGTAGTTTCTACACCTAGAAAAGTTCCATCTACATTAGGGTAACTTCCTGTAGTGTTTTTAGTAACCTCTTTCCCATTTACATCAAAAGTCCAGGCGTAATTATAAATAGCTTCTTGAGCATCTTCGGGAACAGTCATCCCTTCTTGTATGTTAACGCCTTCCTTATAAGCTCTAAAATCTATTGCTGGCAAATGCATTAATACATGGTAAGCAAACCAAAGACAACCAATAAAGACAACAAAAATAACCCACTTAAGTGTCCACTTAGGAATTAGTGGCTGGATATATTTACGCTTAACAAATAGGAGAATTATCATAATTAACAACACTACATCCTTGCTAAAAGACTCCCAAGGCGTAAGTGGCATTGCATCTCCAAAACAACCACAGTCTGTCACTTTATTAAAGTATGCTGAGTAAAATGTTAGGAAAGTAAAAAACAGAATCATAAGCAATAGGCTCCAAACCGTAAATTTAGGTTTGTACCCTATAATAAGCATGACACCTAAAATAAGCTCAAATACAACTAAAAATACTGCTAGAAAAAGTGCAATTGGCACTAAAAATGGAATATCTAAAACTCCTGGACTAAAGTATTCCTGTAGTTTATAAGAAAAACCAACAGGATCGTTAAGCTTTATAAACCCGCTAATTATAAATAATATTCCTACAAATATTCTTACAATGCCAACTAGTACTTTCATTCTAATATATTTATTTGTTGCTTAAATGTATCATAGCAAAGACAGCGTAATTTATCATATCCTGATAATTTGCATCTATACCTTCACTTACTAAAGTTTTACCTTGATTATCTTCTATTTGTTTTACCCTAAGTAATTTCTGTAAAATTAAATCTGTTAAAGAACTAACTCTCATATCACGCCAAGCTTCACCATAGTCGTGATTCTTATTCATCATTAAGGTTTTAGTTTCACTAATTTTCTCATCATACAAGGCTACTGCTTTTTCTAAATCTAAATCTGGCTGCTCTATAACACCAAGCTCTATCTGTATAAGAGCCATTGCACAATAATTAATGATACCGATAAACTCAGACTCTTGACCTTCATCTACTTTTTGCTCAGCATTTTGCTGCAAACCTCTAATACGTTGCGCCTTTATAAATATTTGATCTGTTAAAGATGGTAATCTTAAGATGCGCCAAGCACTACCATAATCGCTCATTTTATTTTTAAAAAGGGTACGACAGGTCGTTATAATTGCGTCGTATTGCGTTGAAGTATCTTGCATGTTGAAGATGCGTTAGTCATTGTTAAGTTCCTTGTAAAAGTACGAAGTTCGAATTAAAAAGTATACCTAACTTTGTGATAAGTGTATATTGAATTTAGATCATTAGTTTTAATTTCAAATCTGAAACATTAAACCACCACACCAATAATTTCTATTAATATTATTTCACACCTTATGGCATTTAGCAACACCTCATCTTTAACTATAAATTGCAACGGTTCTTTAATAGATTTAAAGTCACCTAAAGTGATGGGAATTTTAAATGTGACACCAGATTCTTTTTACGATGGCGGTACCTATTCAAAACTATCTGATGTTTTAAAACATGTTGAACATATGCTTACAAATGGCGCAACATTTATTGATGTTGGTGCTTACAGCAGTAGACCAAACGCAGATGATGTTTCTGAAACGGAAGAACTAGAGCGAAGTGTCCCAGTAATCGAAGCTATTAGTAAAACATTTCCTGAAGCTCTTATATCTATAGATACTTTTAGAAGCTCTATAGCAAAAGCTTGTGTAAACGCTGGCGCCAGTCTCGTAAATGATATTTCTGCAGGACAATTAGACAAAGAGATGATGCCAACAGTTGCTACATTGCAAGTTCCTTATATTATGATGCATATGAAAGGTACTCCGCAAACAATGACAAGTAACACTAATTATGACAATCTTACTAAAGATATTCTTTTCTATTTTTCTGAAAAAATTTCTGAAGCAAACACTTTAGGAATAAATGATATCATCTTAGATGTAGGTTTTGGCTTCTCTAAAACACGTGAACAAAATTTTGAGCTTTTAGACCATCTAGATAGTTTTAATATTACTGGATTGCCAATGTTAGTAGGGCTTTCAAGAAAATCTACTATTTACAAAACCTTAAACACTACAGCATCAAAAGCTTTAAATGGCACTACAGCTATGCACGCTTGGGCATTACAACAAGGCAGTAATATCTTACGTGTTCATGATGTTAAAGAAGCTATGGAAGTGATAACACTTTATAATGCGCTTAAAAGCAATTAAAAGCCTTCAATTAAAAAACCTTCTTAATTTTTAGATCTCGCAGACAATGCGAAACTCAAAAATTCCCATTACATTTGAAAGAATTCCTATTTTAGAGCTAACAATAGGACACTTTCATTTACTATGGATTTCAATTTTTTAGAGCTTCGTATATTAGACATTGTAGATATTCTACTGGTTGCTGTCCTACTCTACTATATTTATAAATTAGTAAAGGGTACTGTTGCCATTAATATCTTTATTGGTATCGTAATTATCTACTTGGTGTGGAAACTTACGCAATTTCTAGAAATGGAAATGCTTAGTAATGTACTAGGTCAATTTATAGGCGTAGGTATTTTTGGTCTCATCGTGGTATTTCAGCAAGAGATTAGGAAGTTTTTATTAATGATAGGCTCAACAAATTTTGGCGCAAAACGAAATTTAATTCGGCAGTTTAAATTTATGAGACGCTCTAAGGAAACAGAGACAGATATCGATGCCATTGTAGATGCTTGCGATAATATGGGTAAGAGCAAGACTGGAGCTTTAATTATTATACAACGAAGCACCAACTTGGAGTTTGTAAAGAATACTGGTGATGAAATGAATATTGAGGTTAACAAACCTATTATTGAATCTATCTTTTACAAAAACAGCACACTACATGACGGTGCGTTAATAATTGAAGGCAATCTTATTACTGCTACAAGAGCTATTTTACCAGTTAGTAACGACAGGAAAATTCCTTTAAGGTTTGGCTTACGTCATCGTGCAGCTGTAGGAATCACAGAAAAAACTGATGCTATTGCTTTAGTTGTAAGTGAAGAAAGCGGCCAAATATCTTATCTTAAAGACGGCGATTTTGCAATGTTTGAAGATTTAAAAGATCTTAAATTAAAGCTTAAAGAAGATCTTTCTTAATGACGCTTAACAACTAACCTATTTAAAGATTCTAAATTGCCTCTTCCATAAACTGTACTTCGTACAAATTTTTGTAATAGCCATTTTCTTTCTTTAATAATTGCTTGTGTGTGCCTTGCTCTACAATTTTACCAGCATCCATAACTAAGATTCTATCAGCTTTTTTAATAGTGGCTAAGCGGTGTGCAATTACGATAGATGTTCTTCCCTTAGTTATTTTATCTGTAGCATCTTGTATGAGTTGCTCGCTATAACTATCTACTGAAGAGGTTGCCTCGTCTAATACCAATATACTAGGATTGCTAACATACGCTCGTAAGAATGCAATGAGCTGGCGCTGTCCAGAAGATAACATTACACCACGTTCTTTTACATTATAATGATACCCGTTAGGAAGAGTTGAAATAAAATCATGCACCCCAATTTCTTTTGAAGCTTGTATAACTTGCTCTTCTGTAACCTCAGGATTATTTAATGTTATATTATTTAAAATAGTATCTGCAAATAAGAAAACATCTTGTAGTACAACCGCTATCTCCTTCCTTAAGGATACTAATGTTGCATCTTTAATATTTATACCATCAACCAGAATCTCACCAGATTTTATATCGTATAATCGGCTTAATAAATTAATTACTGTAGATTTTCCGGCACCTGTTGCTCCAACAATGGCAATGGTTTCTCCTGCTTCAGCATCAAACGAGATGCCTTTTAAAACCTCTTCATGTTCAACGTAGCTAAACTTTACATCTTTAAAACTTATATCTCCTTTAATTCCGCTTAACACTGTACTACCTTCATCATCTATTGAAGAATGTGTGTCTAAAATTCCAAACACACGGTTTGTAGCCACCATTCCCATTTGTAAGGTGTTAAACTTGTCTGCTATTTGACGAAGTGGTCTAAAGAACATTTGTACCAACTCCATAAACATAACAATAACCCCTAAAGAAATAGCATCGCTTTCTAACACACGTAAACCGCCATACCAGAAAATAAGACCAATAGTTATAGAAGAAGCAATTTCTGCAATTGGAAAAAAGATAGAGTTGTACCAAACGGTTTTTATCCAACCTTTTCTATGCTTGTCATTTATAACCTTAAAGTTTTTATATTCTGTTTCTTCCCTAGCAAAGATTTGAACAATCTTCATTCCCGTAATACGCTCTTGTACAAAAGAGTTTAGGTTAGAAACTTGTGTTCTCACTTCCTCAAAAGCAGATTTCATTTTCTTCTGAAAAATGCGCGTAGCATAAAGAATAAACGGAAGAACAATAAGTACAATTAATGTTAACTTCCAGCTCCAATACAACATAACACCAAGAACAGCAACCATTTTAAGAAGGTCTGCAATTATCATAAACAAACCTTGGCTAAATATACCTGCAATAGTTTCTATATCACTTACTGCACGAGTTACTAACCGACCAACGGCAGATTTATCGAAATAAGCCATTCTAAATTTAAGCATATGCCTAAATAGGTTAACTCTTAAATCTCTAATAACTTCCTGCCCTAACCAGTTGGCGTAATAAATAAAACAAAACTGAAAAATTACTTCAAAGATTAAGACTCCAATCATTAAACTCACATAGAAAATTAAGTTTTCCATGCTAGTATTTACTATAGACTCATCTATCGTAAGTTTAAGTAAGATTGGTCTTAATACTCCAAATGCCGATAATGCAATTGCAGAAAATGCTACAAAGTATAACGTTAATCTATACGGGTTTGTGTATTTAAGCAATCGCTTAAACAACCTAAAATCAAATGCATTTCCAGATTCTTTTCCCATTAGTTATATGTAAATTCTTCTCTTGTTAATGATAAATTTTTAATACAGTCTGGATACAATACCTTTGTAAGATACAGACCTTGTGCAGCAACAGACTTTCCTGCTTCACCTCTATTTTTGCTTGCAATTATATCGTGTATACTTCCTGGTAAACGTTTACCAAGTCCTACTTCTAATAACGTACCAACAATTGCTCTCACCATATTTCTTAAAAACCGATCTGCTCGTATAGTAAAGACGAGTTTATGTCCATGTTGTGACCAATGCGCGTAGGTAATCTTACAATTAAAGGTTTTTACATCTGTCTTAACCTTAGAAAAACACTCAAAGTCTGTATACTCTAACAGAACTTTGGCTGCAGTATTCATTGCTTCTACATCTAATGGCTTAATAATGTACAATGCACTTTCAGACAAGAAAGGATCTTTTCTTGTAGTCACCACATATTCATACTCTCTAGCCATAGCATCAAACCTTGCGTGTGCTTCACTATTTACAAGATAAACATCTCGAACAGCTACACTATCTGGCAACAATTTATTCAGCTTATATAAAAACTGTGATTCATTTATAGTAGTATCACTGTCAAAATGCGCTATTAATTGTTTACCATGAACACCTGTATCTGTTCTGCCTGCACCAAAAATAGTAACAGCTTTTTGAAAATATACTGCTATAGCATCCTCTAACACCTCTTGCACAGAGATATCTTCGGGTTGTCTTTGAAAACCATGATAGGGTTTTCCATTATAAGCTATGTCTAAGAAGTAGCGCAAAATTTTACTTTAATACAATATAGAAATGCAAAGATAAGGCATATACCTTAAGGAGTAATAGGCTTTGGTATTGATTACAATTATAAAGGCTCACATACAATTTATCTAATCTCTTGGCTATAATTAAGACTTGAAATGCTGAATTTATTGTTATTTTGTTTTTAAAATTTTAGCCTTGAAACACATTTTATTACTTAGTGATACACATAGTCATATTGATGATACTATTATTAAATATGTAAAGCAAGCAGATGAAGTTTGGCACGCTGGAGATATTGGTGATTTAAAAGTAACAGACACTATTGCAAAGCTTAAACCACTACGAGCTGTGTATGGTAATATAGATGACACCAAAGCAAGACAAGAGTTTCCCTTAGATTCTGTTTTTACTGTTGAAGGCGTGAAAGTATATATGACACATATAGGTGGCTATCCTGGAACCTACAAACCGAGAGTTTACCCTATTTTAAAACGCGAACAACCCAAGTTATTTATATGTGGGCACTCTCACATTTTAAAAGTAATGAATGACAAAAACCTAAACTGTCTTCATATGAATCCTGGTGCTATTGGAAAGCACGGTTTTCATAAGGTGAGAACAATGCTTCGCTTTAAAGTTGACAATGCAACTATTTCAGATTTGGAAGTTGTAGAGCTTAAACGTTAAAAACTAATCTAAAAATGAATTTAATGGCAATTGACCAACTTGTATTTTACTACCTTTTTCATTAGTAACTTTGGTCCAAGCAACAAATACGCGATCCTTAAAAATTTCGAGTTGAGGAAAACCACTAGATCGTTTTTCTGAAGTATCTGAAATTGTAACCACCTTTCCTAATTTACCATCTTTAGAAACTGTTCTTGCATATATAGATGCGTCTTCTAACCAACTTACTATTGCTGTTTGCTCATTTATTAAATCTACATCTACACGACCATTAGGGTTACCCAAATCTACCTTAATAGGTTTCAAAAAATGCTCTCCAGCGTCTTCAGAGAAAATCACATTTACTTGTGAGGCTTCATTAGGTGCCGCAAACCAAGCTACTACCAAAGTGTTTTCTATTGATGCCGCACGTGGTCCATTTACAGGACAGCCATTTATTTTCCAGTTGTCATTATATAGTGTTTTAGGACTTGTCCACGTATCATTTACAAATCTTACAATACTCATATCTCGTACCTCAGCATCGCTCCTATCTCTATAAATAACAACGGGACCATTAGCTGTAAGTGCAGCAGTTGTTTGGCAACAATCGCACACTTTGCCATCGAGCTCAACACTATTGTAAATTTCACCTTCAGGTGTTACAAAAGCTCCACGAATTGTCATTGCGCGTTTATCTTCAGAAACATTTACTGTATGACGACCATCTAACCAGGTTACAAAAAACTCTTGGTCTGGCATAGGCAACATAGACACAAAACCGTGTTCTGCTTCAACATTATCCTTATGAAGTTTAAACGACTGTGACCAAGACGAATCCTTAACTTTTCTGTTAAGCATAACATCATAGGTATAAATTCCTGTAGCAGATTTTTGCAACGTGTGTGCTAAAAACAGATTGTCATTTCCTGAAATTACTGGATAATCTGCCCAATTCACAAACCAGTTACTACCTTGAGTTATGGTTTCTGGAGTAGAAAATGAAGTGTTGCCCAACTTAGCATATTTGAGTTTGAATACACTGTCATTTTCAGTTTCTTGCCAACTCACATACACATCTTCATCTGTAGCTAAAAGATAAGGTGTTAAACTTTTGGAGGCCAACTGCATTGAAAACAACTCAACCGTTGTTGTGTTAGAATTGGGGTTTTCAATATTCTCTAACTTTTCCTTAGAGCTGTTTTTACAAGAGATTAAACTTAATATAAGTAAAAAGAAACCTGTAAACCTTATCATAATTTAGAAACGTTTAATTGATAACTGGTTCTGCATACAAATCGAAATCTGAAGCTTCAGTAATTTTTACAGTTACAAACTCTGCAGTTTTCAGGTAGTGTTTTTCAGCATCTATTAATACTTCATTATCTACATCTGGAGAATCAAATTCTGTTCTTCCTACAAAATAGCCACCTTCTTTTCTATCTATAACAACCTTAAACTCCTTACCAATATGCTGCTGGTTAAGTTCCCAAGATATTTGTCCTTGAATTTCCATAATCTGGTTAGCTCTATCTTGCTTTACATCTTCCGGAACATCATCCTCTAAATTATAGGCGTGCGTGTTTTCTTCGTGGGAATAGGTAAAACACCCTAAACGCTCAAAACGCATATCTTTAACCCATTGCTTAAGAATTTGGAAATCTTCTTCAGTTTCGCCTGGGTATCCAACTATTAAAGTAGTCCTAATTGCCATAGTAGGCACCTTAGCTCTAAATTCTTTAAGTAGCTTAGTGGTTTTCTCCTGTGTTGTACCTCGACGCATAGACTTAAGAATCTTATCTGATATGTGTTGAAGCGGTATATCTAAATAATTACAAATTTTAGGCTCCTCATTCATAACATCTAAAACATCCATAGGGAATCCTGTTGGAAATGCGTAGTGTAATCTTATCCACTCAATACCTTCAACCTTAACAAGCTCTCTTAACAGCTCTGCAAGATTTCTCTTCTTATATAAATCTAAGCCATAATAAGTAAGGTCTTGAGCAATAAGAATAAGTTCCTTTACTCCGTTTGCTGCAAGGCTTTTAGCATCTGCTACAATATCCTCAATAGGAGTAGATCTGTGTTTACCTCTCATTAAAGGAATTGCACAAAATGAACAAGGCCTATCACAACCTTCGGCTATCTTTAAATAAGCATAGTTCTTTGGAGTTGTGGTTACACGCTCACCGACTAATTCATGTTTATAATCTGCTCCCAATGCTTTTAAAAGACTTGGCAACTCTGTAGTTCCAAAATATTGATCTACTTCTGGAATATCTTTTTGCAAGTCTGGCTTATAGCGTTCAGACAAACAGCCTGTAACAAAGACTTTATCTATAATACCTTCTTCTTTTTGCTTTACAGCATCTAATATGGTATTTACACTTTGCTCTTTAGCGTTATCTATAAAGCCACACGTATTAATGACCACTACATTACCTTCTTCCTCATGAACAACATCTTTATTGTTAGCCTTTAGCTGTCCCATTAGCACCTCACTGTCGTAAACATTCTTACTACAGCCTAAAGTGATAACGTTAATCTTGTTCTTTTTCCTTGTTTTTGTACGCATTGCTTATATTGAAAAAAATGTGTGCAAAGATAGCGCCTTAAATTTAGAAGAGCGAATTCGAACGTGTTAACTTTAGCGTGAGCATTAAACTATTTTATATCTTAGCTGTCAAACACTTATGAAAGCAATTTATCTCTTTTATTTAATAGTCTTTAGCTTGAGCTGCACTAGCTCTACAGATTTTGTTGATGAAACTGAAAATCCTACTGAAGAGACACCTGAAACACCAACCAATAGCACATTATATTTTCCGCCTATTAATTCTGAAAACTGGGATACAGCTACACCAGAATCTTTAGGTTGGCACACAGAAAATATTGATGTTTTAGACGAATTTCTAGTACAAAGCGGTACTAAAGCTTTTATAATATTAAGCAAAGGCAAAATAATATTAGAAAAGTATTACAATAACAGTGAAGCTTCAGATAATTTACCTTGGAACTCTGCAGGTAAGACACTTACAGCGTTCTTTATTTTACAAGCTGCAGAAAACAACTTAATTCATTTAGATGATCCGACAACTAGTTATTTAGGAGTTGGGTGGACTAATATGACACCAGAACAGGAACAGAATATTACCATAAGGCACCAAATGACAATGACTTCTGGCGGCGATTTTACTGTTGAAAATACTTCTTGTACAGACCCTGAATGTTTAAATTATTTAAATGATCCTGACACCAATTGGTATTATCACAATGCATTTTACTCATTATTACAACCAGTTTTAAATAATGCTATCCCAGATGGTTTTGATTCATACTTCGAGACTAATTTGAAGAATAAAATTGGTATGAATGGAGCTTGGATTCAGCTTGGTTATGTAAGGGTATATTTTAGCACAGCGAGAAGCATGGCAAGATTTGGGTTATTAAATTTAAGCAAAGGTATTTGGAATACAGAAGAATTACTTTCTGCAGAACTTGTTACAGAAAGCCAAACATCCTCGCAAGAATTAAATCCAGCTTACGGTTATTTATGGTGGCTTAATGGAAAGTCTACTTACAAATTGCCTACTTTAAACGCTACATTTAACGGAGAGCTTATTCCAAATGCTCCAGCAGATCTTGTTGCTGGTTTAGGTAAAAACGATCAGAAACTTTATGTTATACCTAGCAAAGACTTAGTGATTGTAAGAATGGGAGACGCATCTGACGCTGAACTACAAGGACCATCTGGTTATGACAATGAGTTATGGGAAAAATTAAACCTTGTATTTGGTGATTAAACAGTTCTTTATTTGAAAAAAGAGTCTACAAATTCAAATTTATCGAAGGCTTGAAGATCTTCAATACCTTCTCCTACTCCAATATATTTTACAGGAATTTGAAACTGGTCACTAATACCAATAACAACACCACCTTTAGCAGTACCATCTAATTTTGTAATAGCAAGACTTGTAACTTCTGTAGCTGCAGTAAATTGTTTAGCCTGCTCAAATGCATTTTGTCCTGTAGAGCCATCTAAAACTAACAACACTTCATCTGGTACATTATCTGCAACTTTCTGCATTACACGTTTAACCTTACTTAACTCATTCATAAGGTTTACCTTGTTATGTAAACGACCTGCAGTATCAACTAAGACTACATCTGCATTTTGTTTCACAGCTTCTTGCACAGTTTCAAAAGCAACAGATGCTGGGTCACTTCCCATTTGCTGTTTAACAATAGGAACACCTGTACGGTCTGCCCAAACTTGGAGTTGGTCTATAGCGGCAGCTCTAAACGTATCTGCTGCGCCCAATACAACATTCTTACCTTGACTTTTAAATTGATGTGCCAGTTTACCAATAGTTGTAGTCTTACCTACACCATTAACACCAACAACCATTATTACATATGGTTTTTTACCTTCCGGAATATGAAAACCTAATTTAGAATCGGTTTCTGTTTCGCTTAAAAGACCTGCAATTTCTTCTCTAAGAATAAGATTAAGCTCATCTGTACCAAGATATTTATCTTTAGCAACGCGTTCTTCAATACGTTTGATGATTTTTATAGTTGTAGTAACACCAACATCACTAGCTACAAGAATTTCTTCAAGTTCATCTAGAACATCATCATCTACTTTAGATTTTCCTGCAACTGCTTTAGATAATTTACCAAAGAAAGAAGATTTACTTTTTTCTAATCCTTTATCTAAGGTTTCTTTTTTTTCTTTAGAGAATAAGTTTTTAAATAATGCCATAGTTAAAACCGGAAAGCCAAGAGGCGGTTATATTGTTAAGTATTTGTATTGCAAATATACTAAAATAGAAAAAGCCGTTTCTGTTTTAGAAACGGCTAAATACAAATATTATAGTAAGACTTATTTCTTAGCGAAAAAGTCATTCACACTGTCTGGGTCCATTACAGACTCAACAAATGTATAAGCTCCTGTCTTAGGCGACTTCACCATTTTAATGGCTTTAGTTAATCGCTTAGATCCTGTCTGTAAACTTGCTACTGATTTCTTTGCCATGGTAAATTATTTTATCTCCTTGTGAATTGTCATTTTACGTAGGATAGGATTAAATTTCTTAATCTCTAATCTGTCCGGTGTATTTTTCTTGTTCTTGGTAGTGATGTAACGAGACGTTCCTGGTTTACCAGAATCCTTGTGCTCTGTGCACTCCAAAATCACTTGTACTCTATTGCCTTTCTTTGCCATATCTTAAAACTTTGACGGTCTTATTGGTTTAAAAACCCTTTAGCTCGGGCCTCCTTTATTACTGCTGAAATCCCTTTCTTGTTGATAGTCTTTAAAGCAGACGTTGATATTTTTAGGGTCATCCACTTATCCTCTTCTGGGATGTAGAAACGCTTTTTGATCAAGTTAACGTTAAATTTACGCTTGGTCTTGTTCATTGCGTGCGATACGTTGTTTCCAACCATCGCTCTTTTTCCTGTAAGTTCACAAACTCTTGACATGTTTCTATTGTTTAGCGTTATTTCAAAACAGATTGCAAAATTAAGAAATCTTATAAGACTGGCAACTATTTATGAGAAAATATTTTATAGTTTTTGCAAATCTTTCAATAGCAACTCTAATGCCTTGTTCACAGCCTTTCGAGTAGTTTTTTCTCTGTGGTTACCAAAATTAAATTTATGAACCTTGGTTTCTTCAGGAGAAGAAACGCCAATAAAAACTGTACCAACCTCTTGTTTACTATCTCCTTTTGTGGGTCCTGCAACTCCTGTTACAGAAATTGAATATTCACTATTAAACTTTTGTTTTACCTTATCTGCCATTTCTTTTGCAACTGCTTCACTTACAACACCATATTTTGTTATAAATGCCATATCTATACCTAATAAGGCTTCTTTAGATTGGGTAGCATAGGTTACCATACCTCCAACAAAATAAGAAGACGCACCTGGATTTGCAGTAAACCTAGAAGCTATTAATCCTCCAGTACAACTTTCTGCTAAAGACAGTGTTGCATTTTTAGTAGCTAATAGCTTACCTATTTCTTGCTCTATACTATCTTCTCCTTCGTATCCAAAAATAATATCTCCTATAAGTTTATGCAGACTAACTATTTGGCGTTCTATCTCTGTCTTTAAAATTTCCTCATCGTCTCCTTTAGCTGTTAAGCGTAACCTTACCTTACCTAAACTTGGCAAATAAGCAAGTTTTATAAATTTTGGAAGATTAGTTTCCCAATCTTCTATTTTATCTGCTATAATACTTTCTCCTAAGCCATATGTAAGCACTGTTTTGTGAAGAATAAATGGGCGCTTGTACTTTTGTTGAAGTCGTGGAATAACTTCAGACTCAATTAAGCCTTTCATTTCATAAGGCACGCCAGGCATAGATACGTATACTTTATTATCTTTTTCTATCCAAATTCCTGGAGCTGTTCCAAATTGATTATGTAAAACAGTTGCTTTAGAAGGCACCAATGCCTGCATTCTATTTGAGTCTAAAATTTGTTGTTTTACATAGTTTTCAAACAAATGCTCTACGTGATTTAAAACATCTTTATTTTCAACTAAAGTATCGTTAAAATATTCACATAAAGTATGCTTAGTGATATCGTCTTTGGTAGGCCCTAAGCCACCTGTTATTAAAATTATATCTGCACGACTTGACGCCTCTTCAAGAGCATTTAAAATATGCTGACGGTCGTCCTGAATAGATGAGATCTGATACACAGAAACACCTATTTTATTAAGTTCTTTTGAAATAAAGACAGAATTAGTATCTACAATTTGACCTATGAGAATCTCATCGCCAATAGTTATTATCTCTGCATTCATTATAAACTGTAATCTTCCCTAAGTGACTTAATTACTTTGTGAATTGTAGAGCTTATTGCTAAAGATGCTTTAGCCGCATTTTCCTGCTCTGTTTTTCGCTCAGACCAATTCTCAATTACACCAATCTCAAAATCTAGGTTTAAACCAAAAGATTTTAAGTTAGGCTTTAGCTTATGTGCATATTGGTATGCCAAGGCTGCATTTCCGTTTTCCACGGCTTCAGAAAGACCATTAGCATCTGGCGGCACCTCAACAATAAACGTCTTTATAAGTGTTCTTAAGAACTCCTGATCACCATTTGCAATATCCTTTATATCGTTTAGGTTGTACATACTATTTTATTTTAATATTAAATATCTGCTTATCTTCTATAAAGCCCTTTAATTTATCTTCAGGATTTACTTTTCCCACACCAGATGGTGTTCCGGTAAATATAACATCTCCAATCTTTAAAGTAAAATACTTGGAGACATATTCTATAAGTTCATCTATCTTCCAAAGCATTAAACTTGTATTTCCTTTTTGTACTACTTGAGCATTCTTCTCTAAGGTAAAGTTTAAATTATTAATATCCTCTATTTCAGATTTATTTATCCACGTATCTCCAATTACAGCTGCACCATCAAAACTTTTTGCTTTCTCCCAAGGCAAGCCCTTTTCTTTTAATTTTTTCTGTAGGTCTCGAGCAGTAAAATCTATTCCTAGTCCAATCTCATTATAATACTTATGAGCAAATTCTTTTTCTATATGCTTCCCTATTCTATTAATCTTTACCAATACCTCTACCTCATAATGCACATCTGATGAAAAATCTGGAATAAAGAATGGTTGTTTCTTTAATAGTATTGCTGTATCTGGCTTTAAAAACACTACAGGATCTGTAGGTTTCTCATTATTTAACTCTGCAATATGATCTGTATAATTACGGCCTATGCAAATTATTTTCATAGTTAAGAGAGTTTATTGTTTAGGCTTCTTAATTTAATTGCAGTTAGCACCTTTTTAGTATAAAGAGGAAAATCTGCATTTTGTATCCACCCAAAATAACCTGGTTCATTTTCTAAAACATCTTCAACAAGTTTTCCTTTATGCTTTCCGAAAGAGAATGTTTCTGCACCATCCTTATTGTAAGCTATAAACCCAGCAAAATCTGCAAAACGTTTTCTTGAACTAAACTCTGCTAGCCACTTTGTATCATTCTGTAGATCTGGATATTTATCTAGTTGCGCTTTTAAAACCTCGTATGTTGCCTCAGTATCTGCTGCTGCAGAGTGAGCATCTGTTAGGTCTTTGTCACAGTAAAATTTATAGGCAGCTACTAGTGTACGTTGTTCCATTTTATGAAAAATAGTCTGCACATCGACTGCAGAAGAATTTTTCATATCAAAATCTATATCTGCTCTAAGAAGCTCTTCTGCCAACAATGGTATATCGAACCTGTTACTATTAAAACCGCCAAGATCACATCCTTTTATCATTTCATATATAGAAGAAGATAACTCTTTAAAGGTTGGCTCATTAGCAACCTTTTCATCTGTTATGCCGTGAACAGCTGTAGTTTCTGCAGGAATCGGTCGCTCTGGATTAACCAACCAGGTTTTACTTTCTTTATTACCGTTTGGGAATACTTTAAGTATAGAAATTTCTACAATTTTATCTTTAGCTACATTTACACCTGTTGTCTCGAGATCAAAAAAACAAATGGGTTTGGTGAGTTTTAATTCCATATTCTATTTTTACTGCTATTTAAAGTTTGGCATTCTTGTTGAACAAAAATAAAGGATAACATTTACATCAAGCAGTAAAGCCTAAATTTACTTTTTCAAAATTAAACGTATTAATGAAACTATTACTAACACTAATAATATTCTGCATATTTTCAACCGGTTATGGTCAATTTGAAGATGATCGCGTAACATTAGTTGAAGACGTACAACCAAAACGAACTATCATTTCTGTTAAAAATAATACCAACTCTAGCCTGAATGTATTTCTCAAGATTGATGGTGTTGGCTATAGAAGAAGTAGTGACAGACCTATTATTAAAGATATTCCCGCTAACGCGCAAGTTGAAATGATTACATTAATACCTCTAAAAAATGAAACATCTTCTTACACGCACCTCTTAGTTGTAAACGATAAGGAAAAAAATCTTACAGTTGAGTTTGAAGATGACCCTGAATTACAAGATTTTGTTACGCTTTTAGACAATGACCTAGTGGTCTTTACAAAAGATGAGTGTCCTCGTTGTGACCAGATGATATCTTTAATGCAAAATGAACACACACCTTTTAAAGTGATTAATATAGATGACCGCAAACGATACTACGATGCGCTTTACGTTTTGCTAAAACTTGAAAACGAAGAAGATTACAGCGTAAAATTACCCATTGTAAGAAAACGTGGCGAAATGATTTATCCAATTTGGAATGTAAGACAAATGGCCAGACTACTTTCTGAAGAGTTTAAATAGCATGTTTTAATTGTAAAAACACAAACGTTTTCCTTTTTGAATGGAAGACGTTTTTTTATTCCTGAAAAATAGAACCCCAGAAAACACCTACTTTTTAAATGCAATAGCCCTTGGTAATTTAAAAAGTGATTAAAAGCACCCTGCAATTATAACAGTTTACTTGTAAAAAGATCAAAATACATTGCATATTAAAACATAAATTAAGAAACGTGTATTTCATATCGAAATACAATGTGTTTTTTTACTTACAAATTAGCAGTCAAATAGAATAATAGTTATATAAAAGTTTGTAATGAAGGATTATTACTACATATCTTCAAAAGACAAACGCAAAAGATGTGTTTAGCTAACCAAAAAAATTAGTATTATGACAGCTCTTATTTATTTTATTATTGATCTTATAAGTATGTGACTAACAATTACAAAACCTTCAATTACTGTAGCGCGCACAGTGGTTGAAATTTTAAAATAGTCTGTAATATTTTGTAACTTTATTACATGAAAAAGATGTTTTTTAAAAAATTAGCTAAGTTTAATAAGAAGTTCTTGCCTAGCTACAGCAAACAAGAGTTAGATCTCACAAAAGCAACACTTTTGCAAAAAGCCGTGTTTGGTTTTAGATTATGGGTTACAAAAAATGCTTTAGAGGATTAGTAACTAAGTACAGAAGCTACATTATAGTCTTTAAGCTTCTCACTACCCTTTAAAAAGCCTATAATCATTAAGAAGTTACATTGTACAATTTCCCCACCCAAGCTTTCAATGAGATTAACTACAGCTTTAGCAGTTCCTCCAGTTGCTAGAACATCATCATGCAACAATACCTTGTCACCTTTTTTAATGGCATCCTTATGAATCTCTAAGGTATCTGTACCATATTCTAAATCATAGGTTTCAGAATTTGTATTATATGGCAACTTACCTGGTTTCCTAACTGGCACAAAACCAGCATTTAATTCTTTAGCTAATAATGTTCCGTAAAAAAAGCCACGCGACTCAATTCCCACAACCTTATCTATCTTTAGATCTCCTATTAAATCCAGTAACTCTTGCAAACATTGTTCGCTAGCTTGAGGATGGTTTAATAAAGGTGTAATATCTTTAAAAAGAACACCTTCTTTAGGAAAGTCTTTTACATCACGTATATATTCTTCTAAATTAAAAGTTTTCATACTATGTAAATTGATTTATCTGTGTGGCCATATCTCGCTGTAAAGCCTCTGCTTTTAACATTGCCTTGGTAGCAAAATCTTGATCTTGTGATGCGTAAATAATCCCTCTAGATGAGTTTACCAAAAGGCCTATATTTTTGGTCATTCCAAATTTACAAACATCTTCTAAACTACCGCCTTGAGCTCCTACACCTGGCACAAGTAAGAAGCTTTCTGGTAAAATTGCACGTATATCTTTTAGGTACTCTGCTTTTGTTGCACCAACAACATACATTAAATTTTCACTGTTTTGCCAAGTCTTTGAGGTCTTTAAAACGCTCTTATAAAGTGGTTGGTTGTCTGTATTATTTATTGATTGAAAATCGAAAGCACCTTGGTTTGAAGTAAGTGCTAGTAATATAGTATGCTTCTCCTTAAAAGCTAAAAAAGGCTCAACCGAGTCTTTACCCATATATGGCGCTACAGTAACCGAGTCAAAATTTAAATCTTCTAAAAAGGCTTTGGCATACATTGTAGATGTATTACCTATATCTCCTCGCTTAGCATCTGCTATTGTAAAGATTTCCGGATGGTTATCGTTAAGATAATCAATCGTTTTCTTTAAAGATTGCCATCCTTTTATACCATAAGCTTCGTAAAAAGCAGTATTAGGTTTATAGGCAACTGCAAGATGGTGCGTTGCATTTATTATAGCTTTGTTGAACTCAAAAATTGGATCTTCAGTTTCTAATAAATGCTTAGGAATCTTATTTAAATCGACATCTAATCCTATACAGAGAAATGATTTCTTTTTATGTATTTCTGAAATTAAGCTTTCAATCTTCATAGAGTTTTATATTAAAACATCTCTCCTGTTTCTTTCAATTTTTCTGTATTCTCAACTAGTCTTAGTTCATCAATAATACGCTGTATGTCTCCATCTATAATATTTTGAAGGTCATATATTGTAAGATTAATACGGTGATCTGTTACACGGCCTTGCGCATAGTTGTATGTTCTAATCTTCGCACTTCGGTCTCCACTTGTCACCATACTACCACGTTTAGCAGCATCTTCTTCTTGCTTTTTAGCTAGTTCTAAATCATACAGTCTAGAACGTAACACTTTAAAAGCTTTCTCCTTATTTTTATGTTGAGATTTTTGATCTTGACACTGTGCTACTAAACCTGTTGGTTCGTGAGTTAAACGTACTGCAGAATATGTAGTGTTTACAGATTGTCCTCCAGGACCAGAAGAACAGAAATAATCTATTCTTACATCTTTTGGATCTATTTCTACATCAAACTCTTCTGCTTCTGGAAATACCATTACAGTGGCAGCACTTGTATGCACTCTACCTTGCGTTTCTGTTTGTGGCACACGTTGTACACGGTGCACACCTGCCTCATACTTTAAAGTACCGTAAACATCGTCTCCGGAAACTTCAAATTGAATTTCTTTAAAACCGCCGCTTGTACCTTCGCTAAAATCGACAGTACTGCAGTTCCAACCTTTGCTCTCACAAAATTTAGTAAGCATTCTATAAATATCTCCTGCAAAAATACTAGCTTCATCTCCTCCAGTACCTGCTCTCACTTCCACAACAGCATTCTTAGAATCTTCTGGATCTTTAGGGATAAGCATCATTCTAATTTTATCATCTAAAGCTGGCAATTCAGATTTTGCCTCATCAAGTTGCATTTTAGCCATTTCAGACATTTCTGGATCACTACCATCGGCAATAATTTCCTCTGCTTCTTCAATGCGATTTGTAACTCTAATGTAGTTTTCACGCTCATCCATAAGTTTCTTAAGATCCTTATATTCTTTAGTAAGCTCTACATAACGTTTTTGATCTGAAATAATATCTGGTTGAATAATAAGATCACTTATTTCATCAAAACGTTGTTTTACTATATTTAATTTCTCTAACATGGTCTATTCTCTAAGGACTGCGAATTTACAATATTTTAACCGATTTATTTTGAGGTACAAATCTATTTGATATAATATTTTTGAGCTTTAAATTGTACTTATTCTGCTTAACATTTCCAACATTAATTGTAAGCTATATTGAAGCTGATGACTAAAATACTATGAGTACTCTATTAAAATTTGGTTTTGGTGGTGGATGCCATTGGTGTACAGAAGCCGTTTTTAAACAGCTTAAAGGCGTATACAAAGTTTTACAGGGCTATATAGCCTCTACATCTCCTTTTTCAAATTTTTCTGAAGCGGTTATCGTATGTTTTAATCCTTCAGAAATTAGTCTTAAAGACTTAATAATGGTTCATTTAAACACACACGCATCAACTAAGGATCATAGTTTCAGGGATAAATATAGAAGTGCCGTGTACTATTATAGTTTAAATGACAAGCCCTATATTAAACGTTTACTTGAAGATTTAAAACGTGAAGACAACAAAGCATATATTACCAAAATTCTTAAACTTGAAAGTTTTAAGGAAAGTAGAGAATCTATTAGAGATTACTACACTAAACATCCCAATGCTCCTTTTTGCAACCGCTATATTTTGCCTAAGTTTAAGATATTAAAAAACAACTACTCTTCTTTAACTTTTAAAGGCTTTGACTTAGAAAATGATATATAAGACTCTTTCTTTTCTTTTGCCAAAAAAGTTAACCTAGCATAGGCTAATAAGTAGCCAAAACTATAAATAACAACTGCACAAATTTTTACATATACAGAGGAATAGTAATATTGATCTATAAATCGTAATAAATCTGCTAAGACTATTGATAGCACAAAGCCTAACAAAAAAAGTGAATTTAAACTTGCGACAGAGTTAAAGTGTAAAAACGCCAGACCTATTAAGGAAAGTATTAATAAAAAGTATATAATAAATATTGGCAGTAAAAGTGAACTTTCAAAATATTTTGAAAGAATTACTAATAGTGCAACTACCAACAAGGCATTTATAAGAAAAGCGCCTATAAAATATGGTTTAAAGCTACTATCTATAGAGTTTGCGCCTTTTCTCTTATATAAGTAAGCAATTAATGAAGCATACGCGCCACAAAATGAAAGTAAGGTTAATTCTGAAAAATACCAGGTTTCGTAAAAAATGGCAAAAACATTTCCCGAAAAGAAAAATAGAAACATTAACTCACTAGACCATTTAGTATCTCGTGAATATTGGCTGTAAATACCATAAAACAAAATCATAGAAATTGCCCAAAAGAAACGCAACCAAAAACCGCCATCTAAAATAGCAGCAAGAATAGTAACCGTAAATAAAAGGCCAAGAAAAAGGTAGTTATACTTTTTAAGGTTCATTTTCAAGAGATTAACGCTCCAATATTAAGATAATATTTTGAATATAGCGGCTTTTCTCTTAAAATAAAGTTAAAATTAACATTTCAACATATGCTATTCATAGTCAAAAGTGCCCTTCTCGGAGATAATTGTCAGTTTTTTTGAATCTGACGCTTCTACTCTACCTATAATTTTAGCATCTACATTAAATGATTCAGAAATTTTAATAACATCTTCAGCAATTTCTTGAGGCAGGTAAATTTCCATACGGTGTCCCATATTAAAGACCTGATACATTTCTTTCCAATCTGTTTTGCTTTCTTCCTGAATAGTCTTGAATAATGGAGGAATCTCAAACATATTGTCTTTTACAATATGTAAATTGTCTATGAAATGTAAAATTTTGGTTTGTGCACCACCACTACAATGCACCATACCGTGAATATCTTTATTTGAGTACTTTGCCAATAAAGCTTTTACTATTGGCGCATATGTTCTTGTAGGTGATAAAACAAGCTTTCCTGCATTAATTGGACTGTCTGATATAGAATCTGTAAGTGTTTTAGAACCAGAATAAACTAAATCATTTGGAACAGCTTCATCATAACTTTCTGGGTATTTAATAGCTAAGTAATTTCCAAATACATCGTGTCTGGCACTAGTTAATCCATTACTACCCATACCACCATTATATTCTTTCTCATAAGTGGCTTGACCAAATGATGATAATCCTACAATAACGTCTCCTGGTTTTATATTGGCATTATCTATAACATCTTCACGCTTCATTCTCGCTGTTACAGTAGAGTCTACAATAATGGTACGCACCAAGTCACCAACGTCTGCTGTTTCTCCACCAGTAGAATGAATATTAACTCCAAACTCTTTTAATTCTTTTAAAAGCTCTTCTGTACCATTAATTATTTCAGAAATAACCTCTCCTGGTATTAGGTTTTTATTTCTACCTATTGTTGATGACAACATGATATCATCAACAGCACCTACACAAAGTAAATCATCAATATTCATAATTAAAGCGTCTTGAGCTATACCTTTCCAGACGCTAATATCTCCTGTTTCTTTCCAGTACATATATGCTAAAGAAGACTTAGTTCCTGCTCCATCTGCGTGCATAATTAAACAATGTTCTTTACTGGCAGTTAGATGGTCTGGTACAATTTTGCAGAATGCTTTTGGAAAAAGGCCTTTGTCTACATTCTTTATTGCGTTGTGCACATCTTCTTTCGAGGCAGAAACACCTCGTTGCGCATATCTTTTGGAAGGATTATCACTCATAATACAAATATAAAAAACCTCTCAGGAGTACAATATCTTGAGAGGTTAAAGCTTTTAAACTAATTGAATATACTATAGTTTGTTAAGACGGTCTACTAATGCATTAGCTTTAGTGTTGAAGTCTTGATTTATAGTTTTGTAGTGTGCCTTTGGATTTTCTACGTTACGCTCATTAACTTTAGCGTTTAACTCATCGAAAGCAGTGATAGAATCATCAACAATAGCTTCTGCTTCTTTACTATCTGCCGTAGGATTATAGTTTTGCCAAATTAGAGAGGTTTCGATAATTTCTCCAAATGCATTATTTAAGTCTTTCTTTAATTGTCTTTTGCTAGCCATAATTACATATTTTGTGCAAAAGTAATCTTATTTAAGTATTCTTAAACTATGTTATGCCTAAAATTTAAATTAAGATCCTGAGTAGGTTACAAAATTTCTTGGTGTTTCGTATAATGTGATTTCTAGCTCTTTTGAACTATCTATATGCTTTCGCAACTTTTGATAGATAACATAGCTAATATGTTCTGTAGTTGGAATAAGGTCTCTAAACTCTTCTACTTCTACATTAAGATTTTTATGATCAAAAGGCACCTCTATTTCCTTATAAATAAGATCTTTTAATTGTCCTAAGTCTATAACAAAACCTGTTTCAGGATCAACATTTCCTGTAACAGATACAATTAACTCATAATTATGACCGTGATAATTTGGGTTACTACATTTTCCAAATACTTCATTGTTTTTCTTATCACTCCAGTCTTTCCTAAATAATCTGTGAGCGGCATTAAAGTGAGCCTTTCTATGTACGGTTAATTTCATTATGTTATATGGTCATAATATTTATCGAAGATAATTTTAAACCAAGCCGTGTACAGGTTTGGGTTTTCTTTCATATCTGTTTTAATATCCTCTAATGAAGCCCATTTCCAAGCTGCCACTTCATCTGGGTTTATATTTGGCTTATCATTAAATTCACCTATTAAGATATGGTCATATTCGTGTTCTGTAAGCCCATTTTCAAACGGAGCTTTATAAATAAAAGATATGGATTCTTTTAAATCTGTACTAAAACCCATTTCTTCTTGTAATCTTCTTTTTCCTGCAGCAATATTTGTCTCTCCTTCTCTTTGATGACTACAGCACGTATTTGTCCATAATCCTGGCGTATGGTATTTGTGTAGTGCTCTTTGTTGCAACATAAGTTCACCATTTTTATTAAATACAAATACTGAAAATGCACGGTGCAATAATGCTTTTTCATGAGCTTCCATCTTGGCCATTAAGCCTATCTGCTCATCATTTTGGTTTACAAGAATAACTTGTTCTTCTTTTATTTTACTCATATGCGATCAAAAATACGAAAAAGGGTTTAGGATATTCCTATAAAAAAACACCCTTAAAATATAAGGGTGTTTTTTTATAATTTCATTAAGGTTTGTTTTACTCTTCTGAAATTTGAACAATTCTAAATTCAGATCTACGGTTTAATTCGTGTTTCTCTCTAGAGCAAGGTATACCATTAGCACACTCGTTAATTAACTCAGATTCTCCATATCCTCTTCCTGTTAATCTATCTCTAGATATTCCGCCACGCTCTACTATATAATTAATTGTAGATTTATTTCTTCGTTCAGACAATCTCATATTATAGTCGTCTTTACCTCTACTATCTGTGTGAGACCTAACATCTATCTTCATTTCTGGATATTCATTCATTACAGCTATTACCTTAGCTAACTCAACTGCTGCGTCTGGTCTAATATTATGTTTATCAAAGTCAAAATAAATAGGTTCTAATTTTAATAATTTGCCTATATCATCACCAACTTCAGCTTTTACAATTTCCTTTTCTAACATTAAGTCTAGTTCAACCATTTGGCTTTCTGTTGGAGTGGTAAATAATTTTTCATCGCCAATATAATCTTCTTTAGTAGCTCTTAAGAAATACTGCGTTTCACATTCTGTAACAAATGCATAATTAGCACGATCTCCAACTGTAAGGCTTTTAATTACATTGTTATTGCCATCTACTAAAGAAACTTTTGCTCCAGGAATTAATTGGCCAGAATCTTTATCTACTACAACTCCCATTACGATAACCTCGCAAAATAGTTTATGTTCCTTTAATTGTTTAAATCTATAAATATCATCATCACCTAAGCCTCCATTTCTATTTGAAGATAAATATCCAAATTTTGTGTCTTCATCAATCACAAAAGCAAAATCATCTCTTGAGCTATTAGCTGGTTCTCCAATATTTATTATTTCGGAAATTGTTTCTGCATCTGTAACATTAGTGACAAAGATATCTAGTCCTCCTAAACCAATGTGACCATCTGATGCAAAGTACATATCACCACTAGCTGTCATAAATGGAAACGTTTCTCTTCCTGCTGTATTTATTCCTTCTCCTAAATTTCTTGGTTCACTATATGAACCATCTGAAAGAATATCTACTACCCAAATATCTGAGAGGCCTTCACTACCTGGCATATCTGATGAAAAGAATAATTTTTTCTCATCTGGACTTAACGTAGGATGTGCTGTTGAATACTCATCACTATTAAATGGCATTTCTTTAGGTGTCCCAAAATCTTTAGAATCAGAAGAACGTGTTGCTTTATATAATTTTAGCTTGTTTGTCCCTTTCTCATCTTCTCTGTAACTACCATTATTGTAATTATTTTTAGTAAAGTAAACTGTATTACCGTCTTTTGTGAAGGCTGGAGTTGATTCATGGAAAATTGAGTTGAGATTTCCTTTATACTTTTTAACTTCAGAAAGTTCACCATTCGCAGGGTTTATTGAAACCTCATATAAATCTAAAAAAGGATCTCCTGTCCATTCATAAATACGTTTTATAAAAGCTCCAGTATCTCTAGAAGAGGCAAAAACAAGTTTGTTTTCACTAAAAGCGGTTCCAAAATCTGAGTAAGTTGAATTTATAGCAGTTCTAGTAATCTCATAACTACCTGAATTATAGTTTATCTCTCTTAAATAATCTGGTTGTTCTGTAAACAGATAAGCTCTATCATCTTTAGAGCTAAAGGTGTTAAACTTCATCATCCATTTATCTGCTTCGTCATACTTCTCTAATGCTTTTAGTGATTGAGAATATCTAAAGTAATATTCAGACTCCACATCATTAGTAGCATCTTTCATTAATTCTCCATACCATTTGGCAGCATCTTCAAACTCTGCATTAAAATAATATGAATTTCCTAATCTTTTAAATAACTGAGGGCTCCTATAGCCTTCTTCAGCAACTTTCAAATATATTTTTTGTGCATCAATAAATGCATAGCGATCATATTTCTGATCTGCTTTTTCTAATTGTTTTTCTTGTGCTTGTCCTAAAACTGAAATTAAGAGAAAACAAGAAAAAAAGAGTGTATGTAGTAAAGTATTCTTCATAAGATAATGTGTTCCTTTAGACATTTTGTTTCAGATAGGTATTAAAAGAATCTAGGTGTTAACATTCTATCATAGCTTTTCTTCAATTCAAATCTTGCCATAATTTCATAACTACCGTCATTGTATTCAGATAATCTTGTTGTCTCACCATCATATCCAAAGCCAATAAACATAGAGTCTGTTACTTGAAATCCTACTAAACCACTAAATGCAGCACTCCATCTATAAGCTGCTCCTAAAGTTAGTTTTTCATAAAACATAAAGTTAGCTGTAATATCTACTTGCAAAGGAGCTCCAGCTACTACTTTACCTAAAACTGCTGGTTTAAATTTAATATCATCATTTAAATCTAAAACTAATCCTGTTATTAAATAGTAATTTAAACGTTCATCTGCTATTTCTGAAGAAGATGAGTCTATACTATTATCACTGGTATCATAATGTTCAGTTTTTAAGAAATTTGGTACACTTAAGCCTAAGTAAAATTTATCTGTGTGGTAGTATACACCAGCTCCAACTTGAGGTGCAAATCTATTATCTACATTGTTTTGAGCTGTAGGATCACTATTCTCAAAACTTAACTTTGTATAGTCTATATTTAGTAGGTGCGCTCCAGCTTTCAAACCAAAACTCAACTTTCCTCTATATGATGTGTTAATAGTGTAGCTAACAATACCGTCGAAATAAGTTTCTGTAGATGGTCCTATTTCATCATTAGTTACATTAAGACCTAATCCAACTTTACTTCTATTTAATGGTGTATGTGCCGAAATAGTTTGTGTTCTAGGTGCACCGTCTAAACCTACCCATTGACTTCTATGTAGGCCAACTATACTCATTACACCTCTAGAACCAGCATAAGCTGGATTTACACTAATAGTATTATACATGTATTGAGTGTACTGTGCATCTTGTTGCGCATTTGAGGTAAAGATACCTACACCTACAAGAAGTAGTAAAACAATGATTAGAGATTTCTTGTTCATATATTTAATATTTTATTTCGGTAGCCAATTGACTACCGAAATATTTTAAACCTTATTATCTGTTAATATATAAATAACCAGCTTTCTTATTTTCTTGTCCTGTAATACTATTAGTATACTTAAGAACATAGAAGTAAGTACCTACAGGTAATTGTCTGTCTTGCTCGATAGTTACTCTACCTTCGCTTATTCCCACAAACTTATTACCATTTTGACCGTAGCCATCTACATTATAAACTTCAACACCCCAACGGTTATAAATACTTAATGTATTATCTGGGAAGTTTTCAATTCCTCTAATTGTAAATGCATCATTTATACCATCTCCGTTTGGAGAAACACCGTTATAGATTATTAAATCATCTAATGGTTCTAAAGGTGTAACTGTTGGGTCATCTGTATTACTGTTAGGATTCGTTGGGTCATCTGAAACATCAACTACCACAACGCCTTCACCACTTTCACCTCTAGCAGTAGCAATGTTTTCAACTTGTCCAGCATCTATATCAGCTTGTGTAACTATATATATAGCTTGGAATGTCGAATCATCTATTTCGCCAATTTCTAATGTAATTGGTCCACCTGTTACAGTTACCAAGTCATCTTCAATAGATACGTCAAACAATGTAACATTACCAGTATTTTCAACTGTAAATGTATATATAATTTGATCACCTACATCTGGACCATTATCATTAACATCTACATAAGTACCAACTTTTAGTAACGTTAATGCTGGGTTTTGATCTAAAACAGTAACTGTTGAGTCATTATCATCTGCTGTATCTGGGTCATCAGATTGATTATCTGATATAACATCTCCAGCAGGGTTCATTGAATCCACAGCTGCACTATTTTCAAAAGATCCTAAATCAATATCATCTTGTGTGATGATATATGTACCAGTTATGGTATTGTTAGATTCACCTGGTTGTAAAGTTATTGGATTTCCAACTACACTTACATTCGGGTCTAAATCAACAACTGTAACATCTGTTAATTCTGAACAACCAGTATTAGTTACAATAAACATATAGTTAATAGTATCACCTGCATCTAAAATACCATTTGCATTAGTATCTTCTATTGGTAGAATATCTATTTTCTCTAATACTATGCTTGCAGGTGGCTCATAACCATCGTTATCACTAAATACGTTTTGACCAGCTATAACGGTCGTTGTCGTCGGATCTGTACCTTCAGTCATACTATAATCTACTCCATTAGAACATGTTGGTAACGTAGCTTCATCAATATCTGATGTAGCATCACCTTCTGGTAATTGAGTTGACATCCAATTACCATCTACGTCTGTAACTACTGTTGTAACATCACCATTGTTATCTGTAATTATAACTGAAACACCTTCTAAATTAGGTTCTCCTACATCTTGAACACCATTTCCATTAGTATCTTCATATACATGTCCAGATATAGTTCCTGTAGATTCTGGTAGGTAATAACCATCTTCTGTAGTTGATACCGTACCGTTGCTTGGTATTGTTACCGTTTCTGGGTCTGACCCTATCGTCGTCAATTCATATCCTGCTGGAAGCGTCGTCTCATCAACATCTACCGTAGTTGTGCCTGCAGCTACTGTAGCTGTCCAGTTTCCGTCTGCATCTGTAGTAACTACTTGAGTTGTTCCGTCTGCTTCTGTAATCACGACTTCCACTCCTGCAAGGTCTATCTCGCCCGCATCCTGTACACCATTGTTGTTGGTATCCTCGAATACGTGACCTGTTACAGTTCCGTCTGGTAGGTAATAACCATCTTCTGTAGTTGATACCGTACCATTGCTTGGTACTGTTACCGTTTCTGGATCTGAGCCTATCGTCGTCAATTCATATCCTGCTGGAAGCGTCGTCTCATCAACATCTACCGTAGTTGTGCCTGCAGCTACTGTAGCCGTCCAGTTTCCGTCTGCATCTGTAGTAACTACTTGAGTTGTTCCATCTGCTTCTGTAATCACAACATCCACTCCTGCAAGGTCTATCTCGCCCGTATCCTGTACACCATTGTTGTTGGTATCCTCGAATACGTGACCTGTTACAGTTCCGTCTGGTAGGTAATAACCATCTTCTGTAGTTGATACCGTACCATTGCTTGGTACTGTTACCGTTTCTGGATCTGAGCCTATCGTCGTCAATTCATATCCTGCTGGAAGCGTCGTCTCATCAACATCTACCGTAGTTGTGCCTGCAGCTACTGTAGCCGTCCAGTTTCCGTCTGCATCTGTAGTAACTACTTGAGTTGTTCCATCTGCTTCTGTAATCACAACATCCACTCCTGCAAGGTCTATCTCGCCCGTATCCTGTACACCATTGTTGTTGGTATCCTCGAATACGTGACCTGTTACAGTTCCGTCTGGTAGGTAATAACCATCTTCTGTAGTTGATACCGTACCATTGCTTGGTACTGTTATCGTTTCTGGATCTGAGCCTATCGTCGTCAATTCATATCCTGCTGGAAGCGTCGTCTCATCAACATCTACCGTAGTTGTGCCTGCAGCTACTGTAGCTGTCCAGTTTCCGTCTGCATCTGTAGTAACTACTTGAGTTGTTCCATCTGCTTCTGTAATCACGACTTCCACTCCTGCAAGGTCTATCTCGCCCGCATCCTGTACACCATTGTTGTTGGTATCCTCGAATACGTGACCAGTTACAGTTCCATCTGGTAGGTAATAACCATCTTCTGTAGTTGATACCGTACCGTTGCTTGGTACTGTTATCGTTTCTGGATCTGAGCCTATCGTCGTCAATTCATATCCTGCCGGAAGCGTTGTCTCATCAACATCTACCGTAGTTGTGCCTGCAGCTACTGTAGCCGTCCAGTTTCCGTCTGCATCTGTAGTAACTACTTGAGTTGTTCCGTCTGCTTCTGTAATCACGACTTCCACTCCTGCAAGGTCTATCTCGCCCGCATCCTGTACACCATTGTTGTTGGTATCCTCGAATACGTGACCAGTTACAGTTCCATCTGGTAGGTAATAACCATCTTCTGTAGTTGATACCGTACCGTTGCTTGGTACTGTTATCGTTTCTGGATCTGACCCTATCGTCGTCAATTCATATCCTGCCGGAAGCGTCGTCTCATCAACATCTACCGTAGTTGTGCCTGCAGCTACTGTAGCCGTCCAGTTTCCGTCTACATCTGTAGTCACTACTTGAGTTGTTCCGTCTGCTTCTGTAATAACGACATCCACTCCTGCAAGGTCAATCTCGCCAGTATCCTGTACACCATTGTTGTTGGTGTCCTCGAATACGTGACCAGTTACAGTTCCGTCTGGTAGGTAATAACCATCTTCTGTACTACCTGTAGAAGTACCTGCAATTGCAATTACTGTTTCTGGGTCTGAGCCTATTGTAGTTAAAATATAACCGTCAGGTAAGGATGACTCATCTACATCTATCATAGTTGATCCTGCAGTGACTAATGCTACCCAATTACCCATCCCATTTGTAGTTACAGTAAATGTAGTTCCTGTAGAATCAGTAATAATTACATCTACTCCTGCAAGGTCAATCTCGCCTGCATCTTGGATACCATTGTTATTAGTATCCTCGAATACGTGACCGAATACTGTTGCTGTGAATGTATAACCATCGTCAGTCGTTGCTGTATTCTCATCTGCTATCACAGTCACAGTCTCAGGATCTGAACCTGCCGTGGTAAGTACTGAGCCGTCCTCCAAGGTCGTCTCGTCAACATCCACAGTAGCATCTCCCTCGACAACTGTCGCTGTCCAGTTACCATTGGCGTCAGTCACAACCGTCTGGATGTTTCCATCCATATCGGTGATCACAACATCAACTCCTGGCAAGCCTAGCTCGCCTGCATCCTGGATTCCATTGTTATTCTCATCATTGAACACTACGCCACTCAACGTTCCTGTGTTTACAGGGACATTGTATCCGTCGTCTGTCGTTGCTGTCGTATCTCCTGCAGTGACTAATACCGTCTCAGGATCTGAGCCTGCCGTCGTAAGTACTGAGCCGTCCTCCAACGTCGTCTCGTCAACATCGATCACAGTGTCTCCCGCAGGTACAGTTGCTGTCCAATCTCCATTGGCGTCTGTCGTCACCGTCTGCTCGACGTTGTTCACGTCTGTGATCACGACATCAACTCCTGGTAAGCCTAGCTCACCTGCATCCTGGATTCCATTACCATTCTCATCATTGTATACTGTTCCGGTGATCACTCCATCAGAGATGTAACCATCGTCTGTCGTTGCTGTCGTATCTCCTGCAGTGACTAATACCGTCTCAGGATCTGAACCTGCCGTGGTAAGTACTGAGCCGTCCTCCAAGGTCGTCTCGTCAACATCCACAGTAGCATCTCCCTCGACAACTGTCGCTGTCCAGTTACCATTGGCGTCTGTCATAACCGTCTGGATGTTTCCATCCATATCGGTGATCACGACATCAACTCCTGGCAAGCCTAGCTCGCCTGCATCCTGGATACCATTGTTATTCTCATCATTGAACACTACGCCACTCAACGTTCCTGTGTTTACAGGGACATTGTATCCGTCGTCTGTCGTTGCTGTCGTATCTCCTGCAGTAACTAATACCGTCTCAGGATCTGAGCTTGCCGTCGTAAGTACTGAGCCGTCCTCCAACGTCGTCTCGTCAACATCGATCACAGTGTCTCCCGCAGGTACAGTTGCTGTCCAATCTCCATTGGCGTCTGTCGTCACCGTCTGCTCGACGTTGTTCACGTCTGTGATCACGACATCAACTCCTGGTAAGCCTAGCTCACCTGCATCCTGGATTCCATTACCATTCTCATCATTGTATACTGTTCCGGTGATCACTCCATCAGAGATGTAACCATCGTCTGTCGTTGCTGTCGTATCTCCTGCAGTGACTAATACCGTCTCAGGATCTGAACCTGCCGTCGTAAGTACTGAGCCGTCCTCCAAGGTCGTCTCGTCAACATCCACAGTAGCATCTCCCTCGACAACTGTCGCTGTCCAGTTACCATTGGCGTCTGTCATAACCGTCTGGATGTTTCCATCCATATCGGTGATCACGACATCAACTCCTGGCAGCCTAGCTCGCCTGCATCCTGGATACCATTGTTATTCTCATCATTGAACACTACGCCACTCAACGTTCCTGTGTTTACAGGGACATTGTATCCGTCGTCTGTCGTTGCTGTCGTATCTCCTGCAGTGACTAATACCGTCTCAGGATCTGAGCCTGCCGTCGTAAGTACTGAGCCGTCCTCCAAGGTCGTCTCGTCAACATCGATCACAGTGTCTCCCGCAGGTACAGTTGCTGTCCAATCTCCATTGGCGTCTGTCGTCACCGTCTGCTCGACGTTGTTCACGTCTGTGATCACGACATCAACTCCTGGTAAGCCTAGCTCACCTGCATCCTGGATTCCATTGTTATTCTCATCATTGTATACTGTTCCGGTGATTACTCCATCAGAGATGTAACCATCGTCTGTCGTTGCTGTCGTATCTCCTGCAGTGACTAATACCGTCTCAGGATCTGAGCCTGCCGTCGTAAGTACTGAGCCGTCCTCCAAGGTCGTCTCATCAACATCGATCACAGTGTCTCCCGCAGGTACAGTTGCTGTCCAATCTCCATTGGCGTCTGTCGTCACCGTCTGCTCGACGTTGTTCACGTCTGTGATCACGACATCCACTCCTGGTAAGCCTAGCTCACCTGCATCCTGGATTCCGTTACCATTCTCATCATTGTATACTGTTCCGGTGATCACTCCATCAGAGATGTAACCATCGTCTGTCGTTGCTGTCGTATCTCCTGCTATCGCAGTCACAGTCTCAGGATCTGAGCCTGCCGTCGTAAGTACTGAGCCGTCCTCCAAGGTCGTCTCGTCAACATCGATCACAGTGTCTCCCGCAGGTACAGTTGCTGTCCAATCTCCATTGGCGTCTGTCGTCACCGTCTGCTCGACGTTGTTCACGTCTGTGATCACGACATCAACTCCTGGTAAGCCTAGCTCACCTGCATCCTGGATTCCATTGTTATTCTCATCATTGTATACTGTTCCGGTGATTACTCCATCAGAGATGTAACCATCGTCTGTCGTTGCTGTCGTATCTCCTGCAGTGACTAATACCGTCTCAGGATCTGAGCCTGCCGTCGTAAGTACTGAGCCGTCCTCCAAGGTCGTCTCGTCAACATCGATCACAGTGTCTCCCGCAGGTACAGTTGCTGTC